>JAGQIT010001117.1 GCA_020431135.1 Myxococcales bacterium
ATCGCCGGGCATGCCATCGCCGGGCATGCCATCGCCGGGCTTCGGCGGGGGAAGGTGCTCGCAGCTCTCTCCGTCCGAGTCGGCCTCCTCGCCGGAGCGATCGACGAGCTCGTCGTTGTCGCAGCCGACGACCGAGAGGGTGAGAAGGGCCGTGCTCGAGAGCACGAGCGAGAGACGACGCAATGCAGCCAGGGTCTTCATGTCACTACCTCCTGCGGTGAATGTCCGCTTTAATGAGTGAGCAACGCGAGGCCGTCGTCGATTACAGAGACTTTGTGTTTTCAGGCGGAATTATCGGCCCTTTCTTCGATTCTGCGAGATCTGCACCCCTGCGCCAAATGTGCATATAACTAATGCGGAACACGCATACCCCCCATGCAAACAACGCAGACTCGCCCGTGCAAAATACGCAGACTAAGTGGCGCTTTCTGCATTCCTCTCGGTGGTGATCACGCGCGGCGACCCGCCGACCCGCCGACCCGCCGACGCCGAAGGAGCCTCGAGCGGACGCGGATTATAGAAGGTCCCTTCGGCTCGCCGCCGACGAGGGCGCGAGCGCGCGCGGGACCACCTCCGCGGGCTGCGGGGCCAGTCCCGCTCCCGGCGTCGGCGATGCGCGGACCCGTCGGCCGCCTCCAGCACACGTCCGCGAGCGGCCCTGACGCGCGCCCGCTCCGCGGGCCCTTCGCGGCCTCCAGCGGCGGCGCCTTCGCGGACGATCCGGCCTACTGGCCGCGGTCGCGCGAGGAGAAATTTCAGCCCAGCTGAAGAGAATCCGCCGCGCAGGTGATTCCTCTACGAGCGACGCGCCGCGCGGGGGCGAGGCCGACGCTCCGAGAGGACCACCACGATGAAGACGAGCATCCACCACCTCAGCCGCCACCTCCTCCTCACCGCGCTCGCCGCGTTCGCGCTCCTCCCCGGCTGCGATGCCGTCGAAGAGGACGCCGACGCTGACGCCGAGAACTACTCGGAGGTGGAGGAGCGCTCGGCCACGATCTACGGAGAGCCTAGCGAGATCTGCATCCGCTCGGCGGACAGCAGCAACGCCGGCACGGACGACACGATCACCCTCGCGTGGATGACCAAGGGCTGGGGCTGGAGCTGCAGCATCGACGGTCTCGGCCGCAACGAGCAGAAGTGCTGCGACGTCTGGCACACGGGCACCTACGACCCGAGCTTCTACTCCTTCGAAGGGGCCTTCCGGGTCTGGCTCTGGGACTCCGACGGCCTCAAGGTCGACAACGTCCGGATGATCAACGAGGACGGCGTGGAGTACAAGCTGACCAGCTTCGACAAGGACGGGGACCACCTGCACTGCAACGGCTGCAACTCCAACGGCAACAACTGCAACTCGTGCTGGCTCGATGACGACGACGGGAAGAACTGCACCTGGTGGCGGGCTGAGCTCGAGACCGAGGACATCGAGTGCCTGATGTGGGCCGAGGATGACAGCGACAGCGGCGGCATCAATTGGGTCAACCTGATGGGTCACCCCGAGCTCTACTAGGACTAGGAGGCTGTCCGACGCTCCCCCTCGCTACCCGTAGTGAGGGTCGCGCGCGGCCGACATCGAGGACCGCGGGATCGAGCGACGAGCTCCCGCCGCGCCTCGCCGCTGCGAGGCCGCTCAGGGTGCACGGCTTCGCAGCTCGCCGACACCGCGCGAGCGCGTCCGAGGGACCGCGGCCGCGACAGCAGCGAGAACGCGCCGCGCCTCGCAGGCAGACGACTGCACGGGGCGCGCAGCCGCGGCGCGCTCCTGCGCGTCGACATCTGACCACATCGACAGCGGCCCGCTCCTGCGGCAGCTTGATAGCGTGGGATTCGCGTGGAGCCGCGGCGACGCTGAGGTCCACCAGGGCTCGGACTTCGTCGCCGAGATCTGGGCCCCGCGCCCTGGCCTCCTGGTCACGCGCTTCCGCGGCTACGGGAGCGTCGAGTGCGTCCGCTTCTACGCCCAGCGGGCCGAGCGGGCGATGGCCGCCGGCCCCCTGACGGTGTTCCACGACTGGTGCGATCTCGGCGGCTACGACCCGGAGGCCCGCGACGCCCTCAAGACCTGGGGAAAGGACCACAACGACGCCTTCGCCGGGGTCCACTACCTCGTGCGCTCGAAGATCGTGAAGATGCTGATCTCCGTCGCCGCCCTCACCCTCGGCCGCGATCTCTACGCGACCACCGACCGCGGCAGCTTCGAGGCCAAGCTCGACGCGGCGCTCCATCCTCGGCGCCCCTGAGCTGGGCGCCGCCTCGCCCGCAGGACCTCCGCGGCGCGGCCGCTGCCCGTTGATCCCCCGCGGGCTCGAGGCGACGTCCGCAGCGACCCGCGAGGGTGTGGGACTTCGCCGCGTCCTGCTAAGATCGCCCCCGGTGAGCGCCCCCCGCATCCTCGCGATCGACGTCGGCACCCAGAGCGTCCGCGCGATCGTCTTCAACCCGGAGGGGGAGCTGACGGCGCGGGCGAAGGTCGAGATCGTCCCCTACGTCTCGCCGAAGCCCGGTTGGGCCGAGCAGGACGCCGACTACTACTTCGACAGCCTGGCCGCCGCCTGCCGCCTGCTCTGGGAGGAGGTCGACCCGGCGACGATCACCGGCGTCGCCCTGACCACGCAGCGCGCGACGGTCGTCAACGTCGACGCCGACGGGGCGCCGCTGCGGCCGGCGATGGTCTGGCCCGACCAGCGCCGGGTCAAGGGCGAGCCGCCGATCGGCGGGCTTTGGGGCGCGCTCTTCAGGGTCGCTGGGGTCCGCGAGACCGTCGCCAACGTCCAGGCCGACGCCGAGGCCAACTGGCTGCGCCGCAACCAGCCGGAGCTCTGGCGGGCGACCCATAAATTCCTCTTCCTCTCCGGCTACCTGACCTTTCGCCTCGTCGGCCGCTTCGTCGACTCCGTCGGCTGCCAGGTCGGCTACGTCCCCTTCGACTACAAGGCGCTGGCCTGGGCCGGGCCGCGCGACTGGAAGTGGCAGGCGACGCAAGTCGACCCGAAGGTCCTCCCCGAGCTCGTGCCGCCGGGCGGGCGCCTCGGGACGATCACGGCGGCCGCCGCCGAGGCCACCGGGATCCCCGAGGGCCTGCCGCTGATCGCCGCCGCCGCCGACAAGGCCTGCGAGGTGCTCGGCGCCGGCGGCATCACCCCCGACGTCGCCAACCTGTCCCTTGGGACCACCGCGACGATCAACACGACGACCGCCCGCTACGTCGAGGTCGTGCCGCTGATCCCCCCCTTCCCCGCGGCGCTCCCCGGCGCCTACCAGACCGAGATCCAGTTCTACCGCGGCTTCTGGCTCGTGAGCTGGTTCGCGGCGCAGTTCGCCGAGCACGAGCGCGAGGAGGCCGCGGCCA
>JAGQIT010001118.1 GCA_020431135.1 Myxococcales bacterium
CGCGGCGTCACGGCGCGAACAGCTCGCCCACACGCACCTGGCTGAGCGGCCCGGCGTGCGCGAGGTTGTAGACGGAGGGGTGTGAGCCCGCGGTCGCGCGGTAGGTGTCGGCGTAGACATCCGCGAGGCTGCGCTCCGGGTCGAGCGCGAGGTTGTCGGCGAGGTTGCGGGAGAACGCGTCGTTCACCCAGGCCGGGATCTGGCCGTCGTAGGCGCCCGCGTAGGAGACCTCGCGCCCGTTCGCGGCCGTGAGCAGCGCGACGCCCTCGAGCGGGAGCTCGCCGTCGCCGTCGCCGCAGCCGCGCTCGATGCCGCCGTAGCTCGCGTCGCCGAACACGCCGGAGTAGCAGCTCTCGATCACGACGACGGCGCGACGGCGCCGGTCCTCCGCCGCGAGCGCGCACAGGCTCTCGCGGAGCAGATCGGGGGAGAACACCTCGCCGCCGCCGCCGAAGATCCCGTCCTCCGCCGTCTCCGCGCCGATCGGGATGCCGTCGGTCCCGCCGTGGCCGGCGATGTACACATAGACGTCGCTCGAGGCGCTCGGCGACAGCACGGTCGGCGTCGTCGCCGAGACCTCGCCCGTGATGATCTTCGCCAGGTCGTTCGCGCTCAGGCCGAGGCGGTAGTCGATCTCGGCGCCCGCGTAGAGGTCCTCGCCCTCGGGGGCGTTGCGGATCTCGCCGAGCAGGTTGTTCGCGGGATCGTCGACGAGGTCGTCGGCGAGGATGAGGACGATGTGGTCGTCCTCGACGCCCGCCTCGCGGAGGAGCCGGTACTGCTGGAGCGCGTCGGATTGGTGCCGGTAATTGGCGAAGCCGCTCGAGAGCGCGGCGATCAGCGCCCAGGTGTCGGTCTTGGCGACCGCCGGGGACCACGTCGACTGGTCGACGTCGGGCGGCGCCCCGCTCGGACGCACGAACGCGCCGTGGCTCGTGAGGAACGACGGGTCCGCGGTCGAGAAGCGCTCGTCGGTCGTGAGGCCCCCTTCGCCGACGCTGTAGTGGGCGAAGGTCGAGGCGACGAGGTCCATGTAGAGCTCGGGCTCGAACTCGAGGGGCCCGCTCGCGCCCACGAGCGCGGGGCTCTCTCCGGCGCGCAGCGAGGCGAGCGTCGCCGCGATCCCGGCCGCGTCAGGACCCGCGGCGGCGAGCGGCGCACGTCCATCGACCGCGCGCTTCATCCCCTCGATGAGACGCGCTCCGCCCTCGCCGCCCGAGCGCTCGAGGCCGTAGGCGACGAGCAGCGCCGCGTCGTACTCGCTCGGGCCGTGCGGCGCGAGCCGGTCGCCAGGGAAGCGCTCGCGGAAGGCCGCCTCAAAGCCCTCGTCGCCGGCGCCGGTGAAGCCCTCGAGGCCATACGCGACGGCGCCGAGGTCGGCGAGCGCATAGGGGTCGAGGCCGGTGTCGGCGAACACCACGCGCGGGCGGGGCATCCCCTGCGGCGGCAGGCGCCGCGCGACGCACTCGAGCTCCTCCGGTGTTCCTGGCGCGACGAAGAGGAGGTCAGGCTCGGTGTCTAGCGCCTCGAGGAGCTGAGCGTCGCAGGGCTCACCGGAGCCGAAGGGGACGATCTCGACGTCGGCGTCGGCGAAGCCGAGCTCGCGCGCGAAGAAGCCGAACCACGAGAAGAAGGTGTAGCCGGCGACGTCGAGGGAGGTGAGCAGCGTGATCCGGTTCGCGCCGCCGCCCCTGGCGTAGCGCACGAGGAGCTCGGTCTGGGCGATGTCAGACTCGCGCGTCCGCCAGATCGCGCCCTCGCCACCGTAGGCCCGCAAGAGATCGTCCGAGGTCGAGGTCGTCGAGATGATCGGCTTGTCCGCGTCGATGAAGAGGTCGGCGACCGCGGCGAGGGCCGCCGAGCCTGCGGGTCCGATCACGGCGACGTGCTCGTCATCGTCCGCGAGCTCCGCCGCGAGCTCGCGCAGGTCGCTCGCGTCCGGGTCAAAGTAGTCGAGCGCGAGCGGACGATCGGCGACGCCGCCGGCGGCGTTGATGTTCTCGATCGCCCACTCGAGGTTCGGCAGCCCGCCCCCGTCGTCCGCGAGCGGCATCAAGACCGCGATC
Organism: Myxococcales bacterium; assembly: GCA_020431135.1. GTDB lineage: Bacteria > Myxococcota_A > Polyangia > Nannocystales > Nannocystaceae > JADJRG01. The sequence goes on from JAGQIT010001118.1 coordinate 2,067, forward strand.
CGGCGCGGTTCGAGCTCGCTGTCCGCGGGCTCCGCGGTCGACCCGCAGGCGGCCGTGAGCGTGTGCAGGACGGCCAAGAGGCCAGAAGCGAGCAGCGAAGATGTGGACTTGAGCATGGTGCGAGCGCCCTCGTCCGAGGAATCGCGAGCGGCACGACTTCGTCTCACTCACCCGCCCATTTTTTTGCGAGTCGCGGAGGCGCTCGCGGAGCGCGGCGACGGGGGAGCGCTCAAGGCCTAGCCTCGCTCCGCCGCGGTCGACGAGACGCGGTCGACGAGGAGCGCGACCCCTTGCGCGCTGGAGGCACCCGCGAGGCGTCGACGCAGCGCCGGCTGGCCGTCCGTACGAGGCGCTGCGAGAGGTCCCCGTGCTGGTGAGCGCCGACCCGCGACGCAGAGCGCCGACAGCCGCGGAGTGAACGCGGTCGCCGCTCAGCTCCGCCACGGCGAACTGCGGAGGGCGAGCCGCCACGCCGACCCGCGCGCGAAGCGTTGGACTTCGCCGGCTCGCCTCGTCGACGAAGAACCTACTGCTGGAAACA
>JAGQIT010001119.1 GCA_020431135.1 Myxococcales bacterium
CGACGCACATTCCGGACGCGCACCCCGAGTCGTCGGCGCACTGACCCAGCGGCGGCGCGTCGGTGCGGCGGTAGACATAGACGTACCCGCCGCCCTCCTCTTGGCTGATGCTCCCGACCAGGAGGCGACCATGACCGAGGGAGGGTCCGACGCCGTACTCCTTGCCCTCGCGCTCGCCGATCGTGCAGGTCTCCTGCCACTCGCCGACGTAGTCGTAGAGATAGACGAGGCCGCCGTCGCGCGTCACGTAGTCGGCCTCCTCCCAGGGCGCCGTGATCGCGAGCATGTCGCCGTCGAGCGCGACGCGCTCGCCGAAGTACCCGCGCGTGTCACCTTCGACGAGCGCCGGCTGCTTGCCGTAGAAGCTCTGAGTCAGCGTCCAGGAGGGCTCGCTGCGCGTGTAGATGTCGACGCGGCCGCCCCCCAGGTTGGCGCTCGGGCGCCCGAGCGCGATGACGTCACCGTCGAGCGCCATGCTCTGAACGGCCTCGTCGTCGGTCTCCCAGGGACCGACGACGATCGAGTCGGCGACCCAGGCGCCCTGGGCATCCCTCTCGAGGCAGAAGACGCCGTCGTCCGTGCGGAGGAGCAGGCGATCGCCGTCGATCGCCAGGCCTCCGTTCTCGAGGTAGAGGTTCTCCTCGAGGGCGATCTCGCCGTCGACGCTCCACCCGTCGCCGTCCCGCGTGAAGGTGAGAATCGAGCGCTCGCTGGTCTCGTCGTCGACGACCTCGAGGGCCATGCGCCCGTCGCCGAAGGCGTGGCTGCCGGCGTCCAGCGTCATCCCCGGGGGTAGAGAGAACTCCAGCGCGTCTCCCCAGCCGGCTCCGGTGCGCGCCGCCGTGAACATCTTCGGGGGGACCTCATAGTCGATCAGCGTCAGCAGGTCGTCGCCGTCGAGGTGGAACCCCGTGACCCAGTCTCCCGCCGCTGGAAACGGGACGATCGTCGGGCCGACCCAGCGGCCGCTGATGAGGTCATAGACGTCGACGGTCTTCTGCCCGCTGTCCCGCGTGCTGATCGCTACGGTCGACGGGCCGAGCGCCGACATCGTCCCGAAGTACAGGTCCCAGTCGGTCGCCGGCGGCTCGAAGCGCGCCTCCCGGATCCACCCGCTCCAGGCGTAGGCCGTCGTCGGAGCCGCGAGGACGAGCGCCAACGCGGCGATCCCGATGCGCGCGCTTGCCATGCATCACAGCATAGGCGCGCTGAGTCAGGGAAGCGGCGCAGGGATTGCGCCAGCGTCGCGCAGCGCCACCTGTCCGAACGGTCCGGCGCGTCGACCCGCTAGCGAGGCTACCACCGGCGACGAGACGCCAGCAGCACCGGCAGAAGACAGAGCAGCGGCGCGCCAGGGCGCTCGTCGTTCGCCCGACAGGCGCAGCCGTCGCTCTCGGATCCGTCGAGGTCACCGCCGCCGGTCGTCGTCGCGCCGTCCGAGTTCGTTCCGCCGCTCGGTCCCGTCGCGGCGCCGGTCGACCCGTCGGTCATGTCACCCGCGGTCGTCGCGTCGGGCTCGCCCGTCGAGCCCGTGCCCGACCCGGTCGACGTGTCCTCGCCGCCCGTGCTCGTGTCCTCACCGTCCGTCGTCGCGTCGCCGCCGGTCGTCGTGGCATCGCCGGCGCACGCGGGATCGTCGTCCCCGGGCGCGCATTGATAGGCGTCGAGGAGGAAGACCGCGGCGCCCGAGCCCTGGACGAGGACCGGCCGCGGCGGCGGCGAGCTCCCCTCGGGGAGCGCCGCGAGCTCTCCAGGGTCGATCGGCGCGACGTCCTCGGCCGTGAAGCGCCAGGCCGCGAGAACGTCCGCCGGCATCGGCCGGCGAAAGCCCTGGTCGATGAGCCAGATCGCCTCGTCGCCCGCGGCGCTGACCAGCACGGGCCCCTCGCCGATCGACGGCCCGGTCGGCGCGCCCGCGAGTGCGACGTCCGCGACCTTCATCAGATCCCAGTAGATCGAGAAGCGCCAGGCACCGAGGAGCTCCGGGCTCAGGACGTGGCGGCGGACCCCCTCGACGAGGGCCAGCGGCGGGCACGAGTAGGAGCCCGGCGAGCCGCTCAGCTCGAGGTTCGGATCGACCCCGTCGATGCCGTAGGCGTGCACGGGGTGGGCCTGGCCGTCGAGGCGGCTCAGCGGCAAGGCCGCGGTGAAGCCGTGGCCGCAGGCGTCGCCCTGGCAGCCCGGGAGGCTGCGATCGGCGCGGACCGGGAGCCCCGTCGCCCCCTGATCCCCCGCGGGCCCGTCGAAGTAGAGGTGGACGTCGATCGCGGCCCCCGGATCATCGGGGTCGAGCGCCCAGCCCTCGACCCCGTCGCAGGTGACGACGACCTCGCCGATCGGGCTGGCCGCGCGCGCGGTCGTCGGCGCGGCGGCGAGGACCGCGGCCGCGGCCCAGCTCGCCGCGCGCGTCACAGGACCACGCCGTCGATCGGCGCGACGCCGTCGTCGCCGAAGATCGCCCCGTCCTTGCCGAAGCTTCCTTCGACGCCGTAGGCCTTGAGGAGGCTGACGTGGAGGTCGGTGAGGCGCGCCGGCGCGTCCCCAGGGAAGGCGATCTTGCGGCCGTCGGCGGCGATGACCCCGGCGCCGCCGAAGAGCATCGGGCAGTTGTGGCCGTGGTCGTGGGAGCTGCCCTCGCCCATGCTCGGGATCGCCAGGACGATGGTCTCGTCGAGGAGGCTGCCGCCCTCGCTCCCCGGGGTGTCGCGGAGGAGCCCGAGGAGCGCGCCGAGCTGCTTGTTTTGCCAGGTCTCGACCTTCTCGAGGCGATCCTTCGCCCCCTGATCGCCGAAGTGCGAGAGCGCGTGGTGCCCCCCCGGCGCGCCGAGGAAGTCGTGCGAGCGCCCGCTGAGGCCGAACTCGACCATGAAGGTGAGGAAGCGGGTCTGGTCGCAGAGGAAGGCGAGGCGGATGAGCTCGTGGAAGGCGGCGACGCGGCCCGGGTAGTCGAGGCCAGGGACCGGCGGCGTCGCCTCGGCGGCGCAGGCCGAGTCGCCGGCGTCGAGGCTCTTCTCGAGGTCGCGCAGGGCGTCGAAGTAGTCGCTCAGGGTCTCCCGATCCGTCTTGCCGAGGATCGTCTGCAGCGCCTTGGCGTCGGCGTCGACCATGTCGATCACCGAGCGCTTGGTGATCCGCCGGAGCTCGGCGGCGTCCCCCTCGAGGCCGTCGACGCCGCGGCCGAAGAGGCGCTCAAAGGCGACCCGCGGATCGATCGTCGCGACCAGCGGCGACGCCTTGCCGGTCCATGACAGGCTCTGGGTGTAGGCGCAGGACGAGCCGCCGACGTCGCAGGGGCCGGGCTCGCCGGCGCTCCACTGCAGCGAGTTGAAGCGGGTCTGCGGCGCGAGCTGCTGGACCAGGAGCTGATCGAGCGAGACGCTGTTCTCGACGACGCCGCCGGCGACCGTCGAGATCGCCGTGCCGGTCATCACCGTCCCGGTGCCCATGGCGTGCGCCGCCCCCGGGCTCTTGATCGCGGCGTTGTTGCTGAGGTTCTGCAGCGCGAGCACTTGCCCGGCGAAGGGCTGGAGCGCCGACGCCTGCCCCGGGAAGGACAGGTTCCCCTGGCCGCCGCTCGGCACCCACCACTCCGGCCGCCGGCCGTTCGGGAAGTAGTAGGCGAGGAGGCGCGGCGGCGGGCCGGCGGCCCTGGCCGTGCGCGGGGCGAAGAGCTCGAGGGTCGGCAGGGCGAGGGCGGCTGCGCCTGCGCCGACGAGGAAGCGGCGACGGGAGGTTCGGTAGGACATCGTCACTCTCCGGGATCCAGCGGGGCGGGCGAGCGGAAGCTCGGCGTATGAACGAGGGCGTCGATGAGCTCCGGCAGGGAGTATCGACCGGCGGTCGCGTCTTGGGAGATGGCCCGGATCGCGGGCCCGTCGGCGCCCTTCGGCGGGTGGCCGACGGCGTAGGTGAAGAGCGTCCGGGTGAAGCACTCGACGAAGGCCGCGTCCTCGGCGTAGAGGTCCGCGAGGCCCATCGCGCCGTTGAAGGTCCGCCCGTCCGGGAGCTCGCCGAGGTTGTCGACCTCCGGATCGCCGACGGGCTGGGCGACGCCGTTGTACTCCTCGAGGCCGATCCCGAGGACGTCGAGGAGGACGTGGCAGCTCGCGCAGGTCGGATCGGCGCGGTGCATCTCGAGGACCTCGCGGACCGAGTCGGCCTGGCCGAGGTCTGGCGGCTCGAACTCGAGGCCGGGCGGCGGCGGCGGCACGGGCGTGCAGATCAGGCGCTCCGAGAGCCAGCGACCGCGGCGGATCGGCGACGAGTGATCCGCGGCCGAGGTCGCCGTCAGCCAGCCGCCGAGCGCCAGGAGCCCGCGCCGCTCCTCGCCGCTCGCGGGCACGCGGATCAGCAGCTCGGAGCCGACCGCCTCCTCGCCGTAGTAGGCCGCGAGGGCGTCGCTGCGGTAGGCGAAGTCCGGTAGCACGAGGGCGCCGACCGGGTCGCCGTTTTGCAGGAAGTCGGCGAAGAAGAGGCGCGACTCCTCGCGCATCGCCGCGCGCACCGGCTCGCTGAAGGCCGGGTAGATCTCGGGGTTCGGGCTGTAGCTGTCGAGGTGGCGCAGCGCCAGCCACTGCTCGGCGAAGCCGTCGAGGAGCGCGCCCGCCCGCGGATCCTCGAGCATGAACGCGACCGCCTCCGAGAGCCCCTCGTCGGTCGCCAGGCGGCCCTCGGCGGCCATGTCGAAGAGGCGCTCGTCGGGCATCGAGCTCCAAAGGAAGTACGACAGGCGGCTGGCGAGAACGTAGTCGTCGAGCCACTCGCCGGCGTTCTCGTCGGCGGTCGTCCGCGCCCGGTAGAAGAACTTCGGCGACAGCATCACCGCGCGCAGGGCGAGGCGGAGCGCCGCGTCGGCGCCCTCCCCCTTCTCGCGGAGCTCGGCGAAGAGCTGGCTCAGCGCCGCCTCCTCCGCCGCCGTCGGCGGCCGCCGCCACGCCCGCGCGGCGAAGCGCTGGAGGATCGCGGCGTAGCAGCCGGCGTCCTCCTCGCTCGCCGGCTCGCAGACGAAGACCCGCGCGTGACCTGGCCCCGGGACCATCTGCACCGAGCGGGCCTCGAGGCCGAGAACGAAGACGTTGTTGAAGGTGTTCTCGGCGGCCTTGTTGACGTGGTTGGTCGGGATGACCGAGACCGTGTGGGTGCCCGCGGCGAGGCTGATCGCCTGGACGTGGTCGGCCGGGATCGCGGCGCTCCCCTGGACCCCGAAGACCGGCATGTCGACGCCGTTGACGCGGAAGCGGGCCTGGGGCGCAGGCGCGGCGCCGCCGACCGTGCCGCCCGCGGTCAGCACGAGCTCGGCCTCGGTGTACTCCGGGACCTCGACCGTGACCGTCAGCGTCTGGCCGCTGAGCGCCCAGAGGTCGCCGATCGGGTAGCCGCCGTCGACCGCGAGGTCGTCGCCGGCGAAGGCGACGCGGAAGGCCGGCTGCGGATCGAGGGCGTCGGCGATCACCGCCCGCGCCGCCTGGTCGTACGCGTCGACGAGGCTCGACGACACCTTGAGCTGCTCGGCCATGTTGTCGAAGCCGTTGGCCTCGGGATCCGGGCCGAAGGCCTCCGCCGGGCGCAGCGACGTGCCGAGGAGGTCGCGGACCGTGTTGTTGTACTCGAGGCGGTTGAGGCGGTGCATCGGCGTCCACGGCAGCTCGGGGCCCGCGTCGGGCTCGCCCGTGCCGTCGCTCGTCACGCCTGTGCCGTCGTCGGAGCTGCTCGATCCGCCGCCGCCCGTCGTCCCGGCGCTCGCGCTCGACTCCGCCTCGCTCTGCGCCTCAACGCCGGTGTAGCAGCCGCCCGCGAGGGCGACGGCGAGCGCCCACGGGATGGGGAGTACGCGGCTCCGGACGCCTTGGCGAGGCCCAACTGACATGGGCGCAGGGTACTTGAGCGATGTCGCGCGTGTCTATCCCTCGAGCCCGACGCGGGTGATTGCCGAGACAGTAGGGAGGATGACAGCCGGCACTAGGCGGCCTCCTCAGGCGGGCTCGGACGCGGCGCTTTGGTTGTCACAGCGGAGCCCGTCGAAGACGTCGAAGGCCCCGTCGCAGCGGGCCCGATAGGCCGAGCAGATCAATCGTCGTCGTCGGCGTCGTCGTCACCGCACAGCCGCCGCAGGTCGGCCGCGTCGGCGGCGACGCGGGCCCCGAAGGCGTCGATCGACTCGCCGCGCTCCGGCAGCGGGCACAGGAAGATCCGCGCGAGCGAGCGCTCCGCGACCTCGAGGGTGCGCAGCAGCGGCGAGACCTCGGTCCACGAGCGCGCGCACTGGACGCGGTAGCAGCCGTCGCGGCCGCGGCCGAGGAGGCCGCCGGCGCGCCGCAGATCGCCGGTCGGGCGCAGCGGGGTCTCGACGATCGCGACGTCCTCACGCCCGCCGCGGGCCGCCGCGATCGCGGCGTAGGTCGCCGCGAAGCGGCCGGCGCCCTCCCCCTCGTCCTCGTGGATCCGCCGCCAGAGCTTGCGCCGGGCGACGGCCTCGGCGAGGCCCTCGATCGTCGCGCCCCAGCGCGTCGCCGGATCGCGCCCGCGCAGGCCCGCGAGGAAGGCCTCGTCGCTGAGCTCGTCGTAGATCGCGGCGAGCCCCTCGAGATCGTCGCAGGCGCTGAAGAGGCCGTCGCTGCGCCCGGCGGCCAGGGCCGCGATCCGCCGGAGCATCAGGTTCACGGCCTCGTTGGCCTTGTGGTGATAGACCTGGACGTAGAGCTGGAAGCGGGCCTGGATGAAGTTCTCGAGCGCCCGCAGGCCGCTGCGCCGCCAGCCGAGGCGGAGCTCGGGCGGCCCCTCGGGATCGCCGAGGTCGCGGTAGCACAGCAGCGACTTGAGGAGGCGCCCGCGATCGAAGCGGCCGTAGGCGACGCCGCAGGCCAGGGCGTCGCGCTCGACGTAGTCCATGCGATCTGCGTCGGCCGGCGCCGCAGCGACGAGGTCATGGAGGAGCGGCAGCCACGGCCGCAGCGGATCGCGGCGCAGACAGGCGATCGCCGGGCCGCCGAGGATCACCGCGGCGACCCGGACCTCGAGGCCGCCCTGCTCGCCGAGAACCCCGCGCCAGATCCAGGCGAAGAGGAGGCACGAGAGCGCCTCGTGGGCCGCGGGCTCGTCCTCCGCTGCGGGCGCGCGGGCGCCGAGGAGCGCGGCCCTCAGCGGCCGCAGCCCGCTCAGGAGCTCGTCCTCGTCGAGGATGTCGGCGATCCGGCCGCGGCGCGGCGCGAAGCCGTCGAAGGTGTGGGAGAGCGGCCCGTGCCCGAGGTCGTGGACCAGGGCCGCGAGGCGAGCCACGCGAAAGAGCTCGGCGCGGAGCTGCGGATCGATCGCCGCGAGGTTCACGGCGTCGCCGGGCGCGGCGTCCTCGAGGCGGCGCGTCGCCGAAGGGGCCGCCTCGGCGTTGAGGACCATCGCCTCGAGCATCGCGTCGGCGCAGTGCAGGGCGCCGACGCTGTGCTCGAAGCGGGTGTGGGTCGCCCCGGGGAAGACAAGCGACAGCAGCCCCGTCTGCTTGATCCGCCGCAGGCGCTGGAAG
>JAGQIT010001120.1:0-4805 GCA_020431135.1 Myxococcales bacterium
GCTGACGCCGCGGGGAGGCCGCTGGCCGCACGCGCTCGACGACCGCGAGCGCGCGACCCCGCCCGAGTCCGCGCGGCGCCTCGGCTTCGCGGACGCATCCGAGCGCCGCGACCCCGCCCGCCCCCCGCGCCGCCCCTGCTCCGTCGGATTCCCAGGGTCATGTCGTCGAGGGCCGCGGGCTGCTAGCGTAGGCGGGTGCTCCGCTCGCTCGCCCTCATCGCCGCTGCGCTCGCGGGCGCGTGCACCACATCCGCCGCCCCCGACGACGCGACGCGCGAGCGCGCCGAGGCCACCGAGTGCCTCCCGCTCCTCGCCTGCGGCTGCCCCTCTGGCTGCCGCGAATTCGTCTGCGACGGCGACACGTGCAGCCGACCGCAGCCGCTCGAGGCCGGCCGCATGGGCGTCGAGACACCGACCTACAGGCGCGGGCGGAGCCCCGCCGGGGCGGCCTTCGTCAGCCGCGGCACGAGCTGCTACGGCTCGTGCGCCGCGGGCGAGCCCCACACGTGCGCGCGCGTCGACGGAGAATGTCGCCCCGTCGAATGAGCGCGCAGAGACTGTTCATATCTGAAGCTCCCCGCCGACGGCACTATACTCAATGCGCATCGATTCTACATTTCGTGCGACCGGGGGTGCTCGGCGCGGCCTCTCCCGCCTCTGCGGCGGCTGCTAGCGTCCCGCGGCTGCGGCCCCGTATGCCTTCGCGCAGCGCTCATCGGCCCAGCTCGGTCCGATGCGACGCCGCCGTGCCGGCACCGCAGGCTTCGGCGCGCGGGACCCCTGCCACGAGCCGCCAACTAGGCCCGCCACGGCGACCACAGCGGCTTCCCGAGCCGACGGTTGACGTCGTCGTGGATCGCCTCAGTCCATGCGAGCAGCTCGATCCGCCGGCCGAGTGCCGGCGGCCGCGCGCAGACGAGCTCTCCCCACAGCTCGATCCACGGGAGCGGCAGGCTCAGCGCCCAATCGCCGAGCCAACGGCGGAATTGTTCAGCGGCGCCGCCGTCGCTCGCCGCCTCTGGGTAGGAGCAGGCCGCCGCCCGCAGCTCGGCCCAGCGCACCCAGCCGAGCTCCGCGTCGGCGAGCTCCTCTGCGGCCACGACCGGGAGGTCGTAGCCGAGGCGCGCGTAGTCCTCGGCGAAGAGCGCGGCGACCATCGCTCGGATCGGCGGCGGCACGTCGTCGGCGCGCGTCGACTGCGGCGCTCGGTTGCGCCGCGGGAGCGCCGACGGCAGGCCGACGCGCGCAGCGAAGGCGGGCCAGTCCTCGGCGAGCCGCTCGAAGCGGAGGAGCTCGACGTCACCGCGGATCATCTTCGCCTGCGGCGCCGTCGTCAGCAGGTTCGCCGACATCAGCGTGTCGCGGAGCAGCGCGAGCTCGTCGACCGCCGCGAGGTGGCGGCGCTGGATCGCGTCGTAGCGCCGGAGGAAGCGGACGAACGAGAGCGCCCGCGCGACCGGCTCGCGGACGACCGCGAAGCGGGTGTATCGCCGCCAGCAATCGGGGTAGTAGCGGGCGTAGAGGCCGGCGCTCCAGTGTTGGAGGTGGCGCTGCTCCGGCGGGAGACCGCCCATCGCCTCCTCGATCGAGATGCCGGCGCACTTCGGGATGTGGACGAAGATCAGTCGGCGCTCGTGGTCAATCACGACGCCCCGCCCGTCGCGCGCCGCGGCGCCCCTCGGCGCCGCGCATCGCTGTCCTTAACGCCAGACTGTCCTGAACACCCGCCGTTGCCCTCCGCGACGATCCTCGGAAGGTCGCGGCGCGCGGCTCGCTCGTCTCCGCCATCGAGGTCCTCCAGGAGATCGTAGCAGCGAGCGACGCGAGCGGTCCGAGGATTCGACGCGTGCCCTCGCGCAGCTGTCGTTGGCGCTCGCGGTCTCGCCAGAGCGCCGCGGCGCGGGGCGTACTGCAGGTTCTGGCGCAGCCCAGAGGGCGAGCGAGGGTGCTCGGCGAATGCTCGGACGGCCTCCTAGGGCGCGAGGATCCGCCCCGGCGCGCCGCTGGCCCCCTGCTCCGTGTGGCAGAGGTTGCAGTCGCCGCTCGACTGCGCCGTCGCCATCGCGATCTCCTGATCGCCGCGTTTCACCTTGGCCTTGATCGGGAAGGTGATCGGCGGGTTCTCCTCGAGGTCGTAGAAGAAGTTGCCGGCGCTGTTGACCGTGAGGTTGATGATGACGTCGTCGGCGGTCGTGATCTCGACGGTGACCGGGCCGTCGCTCGCCGTCACGCCGTTGCAGTCGTCGGGCTCGTGGAGCGTCGGGTAGACGGTGCCGGCGATCGCGAGGCGGCCGATGATGTCCTCACCGGGCTCGGCCATGCTGTGGCAATTGAGGCAGGCGCCGCCGGGGTGCATCAGCGGCGACTCCAGGTCGCCCATCGTCCAGTACATGTCGCTCGAGCAGAGCACCTCGCTGCCGGTCGTCTCGCCGCCGCTGCCGCTCGCCGAGTCCGACGCGGAGCCGCCCGTGGTCTCGCTGCCGCCGCTCGTCTCGCCAGTGCTGTCGCCGGTGCCCGCGCTGGTCGTCGCGCTGTCGCTGTCGCTGCCGCTGCCGCTGCCGCTGCCGGTGCCGAGATCGTCGCCGCAGCCAGCGTTCAAGGCGACAGGGAGGCAGAGGAGGAGGAGCAGCGCGGATAGACTAGGATGCATGCCGCGACAGTATTCCTGCGGCGCACGGCAGGCGAGCGCAAGAGCTTCGCAGAACTTCGCTACGCGCCTTCCTCCCCCCACTGCGTGGGGTCTTTCGGACCCATCATGCGGAGTTCGCCGAGTCCCCGGAGCGATCCAGCACCAACAGACGCAGACGCCCACCGACGCGTCTGCCGCCGGCACCGCGGCCCCGAGACGACCGCGCGACCCCGCCGCGGATGAGCGCGCGACCCCGCGATCCCTCCGCCGCGCCGCGACGACGAGCTACGCGACGCCTTCGCGGCGCGCGAGGCGGAGGAGCGACTCGGCGGCGCGGCGCAGGTAGAGGCGCGCCGCCTCGTCGTCGGGATCGCGGGCGAGGACCTCCTGGAGGAGCTGGGCCGCGGCCGCGTGCTCGCCGGCGGTGAAGTGGCGCAGCGCCGCCGCGAAGGGCTCGGCGTTCGCGGCCTTGCGCCGCCGCGTCTCGGGCTCGTCGGCGTCGATCAGCTCGTAGACCTCGACGCGCCGCGACTCGACGCCGGGGAGCTCGCCGAGGGAGCGCATCCCCCAGCGCCCGGCGCTCAGGTCAAGGCATGTCTCTTCGGTCAAGAGCACATTGGCGCCGACCTCCTTGGTCAGGGCCTCGACGCGCGCGGCGACGTTGACGACGTCCGAGAGCGCCGTGACCTCGATGCGCTCGCGCTCGCCGACGGTGCCGACCATGACCTCGCCGGTGTGGAGGCCGACGCCGAGGCGGATCCGCGAGCCGTCAGCCGCGCTGAGCTCGCTGAGCCGGCGCTGGATCGCCACCGCGGTCGCGACCGCGTCGTCGGCCCCGGCCGGGAAGAGCGCGAGGAAGCCGTCGCCGAGGTACTTGTCGATGTAGCCGCCGCCCTCGCGGATCAGCGGGCCGATCTCGCCGAAGACGCGGTTGACGAAGGCGAAGCAGGCGGCGGGGGTGAGGCGCGCCGCGATCGCCGTGAAGCCGCGGATGTCGGCGAACATCACCGTCATCTTCTGGAGGAGCTGATCGCCGAGGTCGAGCTCGGTGATGCTCGGCTTGTCGAGGAGGCGGAGGACGTCGCTCGGGAAGAAGCGGGCGAGCGACCCCGAGATGGCCTCGGCCTCGCGGCGCAGGCGATCGAGCTCGCCGAGGTGGCGGTAGGTCCGGAGCGCCGAGATCACCGCGGTGTGCAGCTTGCCGGCGGTCAGGTCGGACTTCGTCCGGTAGTCGCTGATGTCGTGCTCGGCGACGACGCGGCGCTCGGGCGCCCGCCCCGGCTGACCGGTGCGCAGGAGGATCCGCACCAGGCGGTCGCCGAGGGTCTCGCGGATGTAGGGCACGAGGCTGAGCCCGGCGTCGTCGGACTCCATCACGACGTCGAGGAGGATCATCGCGATCGCCTCCTCCTCTTCCAGGAGGTAGCGGGCCTGCGCGGCCGTGTAGGCGCTGATGAACTCGACGGCCTGACCGTCGAAGACGAGGTCCTCGAGGGCGAGGCGGGTGACGTCGTGGACGCTCGGATCGTCGTCGACGATCAGGATCCGCCAGGGCGGGCGCCGCTCGGTCGCCTCGCGCTCCTCCGGCTCCTCCGCGAAGACGAGCGCGTCTCCGCCCAGCGCCCCATCCACCATGCCGCGAGTATACGCGGGCTCCGTCGCCGCCGCTCTCGGGTCCGACCCCGCGCGGAGCTGCGCTCCGCGTCGCCGGTCGCCGCGCGAGCCGCGGTCTGTGCGGAGGACGGAGCGGCCGCGGACCGCGAGCCTCAGCCCGCAGCGCCCGCGTCGCCGGCCTCGGCGGGCAGTTCGACGACGAAGCGGGTGCCGCGGCCGACCTCGCTCTCGCAGCGGATCGTCCCGCCGAGGGTCTGGCTGACGAGGTTGTAGACGATGTGGAGGCCGAGGCCGCTGCCGCCGCGATCGCGGCCGGTGGTGAAGAAGGGCTCGAAGATCCGCTCGAGGTTCTCGGGCGGGATCCCGCGGCCGTCGTCGGCGAAGTCGAGCCAGATCCTGCCGTTGGCGCGCGTCAGCCGGATCGTGATCGTCCCGGCCACGCCGGGCGCGAAGGCGTGGGTCAGCGCGTTCATCAGGAGGTTGGTGATGAGCTGGGCGATCGCCCCCGGGTACGAGGTGATCACGAGCGCGTCGTCGCCGTGGACCTCGAGGCGGTGCTCGA
>JAGQIT010001120.1:4850-5088 GCA_020431135.1 Myxococcales bacterium
GCGAAGGTCCGCCGCTTCTCGCTCGACTGATCGACGGCGACCTGCTTGAACGAGGCGATCAGATCGGCGGCGCGGCTGAGGTTGCCGAGGAGCATCTGGCTGCTCTCGCGCGCCTTCGCCAGGTAGCGGCTGAGGTCTGAGCGGGTGAGCGCGCCGTCGCGGTAGCGCTGCATCAGCTCCTCGGTGCGCTCGGCGAGGAGCGACGCCGCGGTGACGCCGACGCCGATCGGCGTGTTGA
>JAGQIT010000090.1 GCA_020431135.1 Myxococcales bacterium
TCACGCCTCTATTGCTTCGAGGACTAAGGGGGGCGGTGGTCCTCAAGCCCGAGCCACCGCGGCGCGGGACCTTCGCGCTGCTGCTTGCGGGTGACGTGTGCAGGGGCGCGACGACCGAGCTGCGCGAGACATCGTCACCGGGACCTGACCGATCGGTTTCGAGCCCCCCTACCTCGGCATCTGCGGCAACAGCGTCCATGAAGCAGATTTCGACGAGGAGTGCGACGACGGCGCAGGCAACGGCGACGCCAAGGCTTGCTCATTGACCTGCCGGCTCGCCACCCACGGCGACGGTATCGCCCAGCCCGACCTCGGCGAAGGGGAGGAGGAGAAGGCTCTCAGCGCAGCCTTCGTCCCCCAACCCGCTCTCCGAGACAAATGTCCTGATTGCTGGACACCTCAGCATGGCGCGAGGTCGTCAGAGATCTCGCCGCGCGCTTCTCGCTCAGCGCGAGAGCCCCCTGACGGCTCCACGAAGAGCTGCCCCAAGAGCTATCCTCGACGTCCCTCGGCGCTGGCCGCCGGGAACGAGCGCCGATGGACGTCTTTCAGCTACGCGACCGGGTCACCGACGACTACGCCCGCTACATGCGGAGCTTCATTGAGATCCGCGACCCGCGGATCCACGCGCACGTCGAGGGCAAGCTCCCCGAGCTGTGGCCCGATCCGTTGATCCAGCTCAACCCGGCCTTCGAGCCCGGCGAGCCGATGGACGCGCTGATCGCTGAGGGCCTCTTGCACCCGCTGTGCCGCGAGATCTTCGCCCGCAAGCCGAAGGGCGCGAGGCCGCAGCCGCTCCAGCTCTACCGCCACCAGATCGACGGCATCCGGGCCGCCCGCGCCGGCGACAACTACGTCCTCACGACGGGCACCGGCTCGGGCAAGAGCCTGAGCTACATCGTGCCGATCGTCGACCATGTACTGCGGACCCCGCGGAGCGAGCGGCGCGGGATCCAGGCGATCGTCGTCTACCCGATGAACGCGCTCGCCAACAGCCAGCTCGGCGAGCTCCGCAAGTACCTCGAGGTCGGCTTCGAGCGCTCGCCGGTCCGCTTCGCCCGCTACACCGGGCAGGAGGACAAGGAGGAGCGCCGACGGATCGCCGAGTCGCCGCCCGACATCCTCCTGACCAACTACGTGATGCTGGAGCTGATCCTCACGCGGATCGAGGAGCGGCCGCTGATCGCTGCCGCGCAGGGGCTCCGCTTCCTCGTCTTCGACGAGCTCCACACCTACCGCGGCCGCCAGGGGGCCGACGTCGCGCTCCTCTGCCGCCGCGTCCGCGAGGCCTGCCAGGCGACGCGGCTGATCCACGTCGGCACGTCGGCGACGCTCTCGAGCGAGGGGACTTGGCGCGAACAGCAGCAGGAGGTCGCCCGCGTCGCTTCGCAGATCTTCGGCGCGCCGGTCGAGCCGCGGCGGGTCGTCGGTGAGACTCTGCGCCGCGTCACGCCGGAGCTGGACTTCGGCGAGGCGGCCGACGTCGAGCGCTTGAGCGCGCGGATCGACGCCGAGCCGCCGAAGCTGACGGCGGAGTTCGTCGCCGATCCCCTCGCCTCGTGGATCGAGTCGAACCTCGGCCTTCGCCTCCGTGACGGCCGCCTCGTCCGCCAGCCGCCGCAGACCCTCAAGGCCGCCGCGAGCGACCTCGCAGCCCTCACCGAGCGCCCGCAGAAGGCGTGCGAGCAGGCGCTCCGCGCCGCGCTCCTCGCCGGCTACCACCACCAGCACGAGGGGCGCCCTCTCTTCGCCTTCCGCCTCCACCAGTTCATCGCCAAGGGCGACACCGTCTACGCCGGCCTCGCCTCGCCCTCCGAGCGCTACCTGACGACGCAGCCGCAGCGCTTCGTCCCGGACGGGGGGCACGACGCGATCCTCCTGCCGCTGTGCTTCTGCCGCGAGTGCGGGCAGGAGTTCTACAGCGTCCGTCGCGGACCCGCGGATGACGGCACCGTCGTCTACCGCCCGCGCCAGGTCGCCGACACGCTGAGCACCGACGAGGGCGAGGCCGGCTTCCTCTACGTCAGCGACGAGCGGCCTTGGCCACGCGACGCCGCGGCGGTCCTCGGCGCGGTCCCGGAGAGCTGGCTCGAGGAGCGCCGCGGCAAGCTCGCGATCCGGCGCACGCGCAAGGATCGCCTGCCGCTCACTTGCACCGTGTCGCGCAAGGGCGTCGAGGGACACGGCGATCTCGAGGTCGCCTACTTCCGCGCGCCCTTCCTCCTGTGCCCGGCCTGCGGCGTCGCCTACGACAGCCGCCAGCGCTCAGACTTCGGCAAGCTCGGCACCCTCGGCTCCGAGGGCCGGAGCACCGCGACCACGGTCCTCTCGTTGTCGGCGCTCCGCCGCCTGCGCGGACTCGCCAGCCTCAAGGAGGAGGCCCGCAAGCTCCTCTCGTTCACCGACAACCGCCAGGACGCCGCGCTCCAGGCCGGGCACTTCAACGACTTCG
>JAGQIT010001121.1 GCA_020431135.1 Myxococcales bacterium
CGTCTCGGCGACGCGATCGTCGATCGCGAAGCCGAGGACGAGGACGCCGAAGGACTCGTCGCCGTAGGTCAGCGCCCGCGACTGGACCTCGTAGGCGTTGTCGTCGGCGACCCAGATCCCGGCCTTGGACCCGTCGGCGAGCGCCCCGGCGATCACCGGCATGGCGCTGAGGTCGAAGCCCTCGGCCTTGGGATCGAGGGTGTCGGCGCGGAGGATCCCGTCGCCGTCGGTGAGGAGCAGGAGGTCGGCGCCGGAGGAGCGCTGGAGCTCGCGGGCGCTGTCGAGGATCGTCGCGTGGTCGATGTCGGAGCTGTTGACGACGGCCTTGACGCGGGGCTCCTGGGCGATCGAGTCGACCTGCGCGCGGTAGAGCGACGCGCGGTAGCCCTGGAGGTCGCGGAAGACCTCGACGGAGCGGTCGAGCTCCTCAGCGAGGTCGCGGCGAGCAGAGCGATCGATCGCCGCGCTGACGGTCAGCGCCGCCGCGACGCCGACGCCGACGACGAGGAGCACCGAGCTAGCGAGGATGGCCGAGCGGAGCTTCATCGGCCGCCCTAGTATCAGCGATCGTCGGAGGTCAGCGCTACGTCTGCGCCGGCGATCGACTCTGCCACCGGGGCGTCGACGCCGAGCGCCGCCGCGACCGTCGGCGCGAGGGCGAGGCGCTCGACGGAGAGCTTGGCCGCGCTCGCCCCGTCAGGGACGCGGAAGCGCTCGACACGGCGCTCGCCGGGCCCTAGGCGCGAGTCCTCGGCGACGGCGACGGCGCGGGTGAAGGGGACCTCCGCACCGACCTTGTCGACGAGGACGCGGGCGTAGACCCGCTCTTCGCGGAGGGGGAGGGCGTCCCCCTTGGCGTCGACGAACTCCGCGCGGAGCACCAGCCGGCGCCCGGCGAGGCCGGCGGGGATCGAGTGCGGCGCGCCGCGGTTGCTGACCTCGACCTCGATCCAGCGCTCGGCGCCCTCGGTCACCGCCCTCGCCTCGAGGTCGACGGCGTCGCCGAGGAGCCCGCGGCCGTCGCCGAGGAGATCGTGGCGCGAGACCTTGTCGCGGGGATCCCAGCCGCGCGCGACCTCACCTGGCTCTCCGGACATGTGGCACTCCTGACAGCTCGTCGAGCCGCGGGCGTCGCTCGCCGACCACTCGGCGAAGTCGGTGATCACCGGGAGCGCCGCGCCGCCGCCGCGGGCCGGCCACTCGAGGTGGTGGCAGGCGCCGCAGAAGCGCGACTCCGTGAAGAGCTGCGAGCAGCCGACGCGGTGGAAGTAGTGATCCTTCGAGTCGCACAGCGGCCCGTACTTGCGGTTCGACACGAGGTCGAAGGTGAGGCCGGGATCGCGGGGGGTCGACGCGACCGCCGTCACCCCGTGGCAGGCGTCGCAGGTGATGCCCTCGTCGTGGATCGGATCGTCGCCGTCGAGCGCCCCGCGCAGCGGCGTGTGGCAGGCGGCGCAGCGCCGATCCTTGCCGCCGCCGAGGGCCTGGTAGTAGGGGCTCCTGGCCGCGTCGGCGTGGGCTGAGGCCTCCCAGGTGCGGACGTAGGGCTCATGGCACTCGGCGCAGCGGACCGCGGAGCGGACCTCCGGGGCCTGCGTCGACGGCGAGGTCGTCGGCCCCTGCTTGGTCTCGGGGCGGGCGGCCGTCGTCGCGTGCGGCTGGCCGGACTCCCCGCAGGCGAGGAGCCCGGCGAACACCAGCGATGGTCCCCAGCAGCGCGTCACTTGTAGCGGCCGTAGGGTGTCCCGTCTTTGCGGGTGTGCTCCTCGTGGCCGCCGCCGCGCGCCGCGACGAGGTCGAGGTTGAGCTCGGTGACCTCGCCGCCGCGGATCGTGACCTCGCCGCGATAGGGCTCGCCGCGCACCTGCCAGGCGACGATCGGGTAGGTGCCGGCGGGGACGCCCTTGATCGAGAAGCGGCCGTCCTCGCCGGTGACGGCGAAGTGGGCGTTGTCGAGGACGAGGACCTTCGCCGCCATGTCGGGGTGGATGTTGCAGTAGATGTCGACGATCCCCTCGCGCGTGGCGACGACGCTCTTGCTCGTGCCGCTCTTGTAGAGGCCGAGGTCGA
>JAGQIT010001122.1 GCA_020431135.1 Myxococcales bacterium
AGGAGCTAGAAGCGCCCCTGGACCATCACGCCGCCGCCACCCGGGCCGAGGGCGGGGCTCACCGCGAGGTTCTCGCGGCGGTTGATCCGGCGGGTCTTGGCGACCCGGAGGGCGCCGAGAACGATGAAGCCGACGCCGACGGCGATCCCCGTGACCCCGAGGCCCGTGTAGAGCTTGCCCTTGGCCTCGTCAGTGAGGGTCACGCCGCTGAGGGTGCCGGTCGAGGTGGTCCCCGTGTCGGTGTCGGTGTCCGTCCCCGTGTCGCCGGTCGTGTCCTCCTCGGCGAAGCGGGCGACGGCGGTGCCCTCGTCGGTCGTCTGGAAGCGCGCGTCGGTGCGGGCCCAGTAGAGGAGGTAGGCGCCGCCGGTCGCGATCGCGGCGCCGCCGATCGTCGCGACGAAGGCCCACGGCGGCACCGGCTCGTGGCGCTTGGTGACGTCGAGCGGCCGGCCGCCGATCGCCGTCAGGTGCTCCGGCGGCGCGCGCCGCTTGACCGAGTCCTCGCTCGCGTCGATCGCCCCGCGGACGTCGGCGAGGAGCGCCCGCGCGTCGTCGGTCTCGGGGTGGGCGTTGCAGCGCAGATCATAGGCCCGCTTGCACTCCCGCATATAGGCGTGGAGCGTGTCCTGAGCAGCGTAGAGGGCGTCGCGATCCTGGGTCTCGGCGAAGACCTGGCGCCGGGCGATCACCGCGTTCTCGAGCATCACGGCCCGCGCCATGTGGGTCGACTTGCTCTCGGGCGTGACCTCGAGGGCGACGCTCCAGTTCTCGGCCGCGGTCGCGTAGTCGCCGGAGTCAAAGGCCGCGCGGGCCGACGCGTCGAGCTCGGCGCCGCTGAGCTCGGCCTCGCCTTGGGCCTCGCCCTCCCCCTCGACGCTGACCTCGAGGCCGTCGCCGCTGAGCTCGCCGAGGGCCGCAGCCGCGGCCGCGACATCCTCGTCGCTCCCCGGCTCGGCCGCGGGCTCGGGCTCCGACTTCTGTGACTTCTGCGACTTCTTCGGCTTGGCGGCGCTGGCGGGCGTCGCCCAGGCGGCGGTGAGGGCGGTCGCGGTGACCAGGGCGAGCGCGGTCGACCCGGTCCCGCGGCGAAAGCGCGCGAGGAGCTGCATCGGCCTCGATAGGATCGCCAACCACGTCCGCGAGCGCAAGGTGGCGCGCCTCGCTCGCCTGAAGAGAACACCGCGTCCCGTGCCTTCGGCGGCCCGCTGCGGTGACATTTTGTCAGAACAGGCGCAGAGGAGACGCGGACCGCGGCCCGCGAGGCCCGGCCGTTTCTCCGATTTCTGGCGGTCATGGGGCCGGCTGTGCAGTCTAGCCCCCGACGTGGCCGTCCCCGTGAGCACCTTCGTCCAGGGCGCCGCGCGCGAGTCCCGGGCCCCCCGGAGCCGCCCGCGCGCGCCCGCGATCGACCGCCGCGCCGCGACGACCGCAGCCGAGGACCCCGCGCTCGATCGGCCGATGGATCCGTGGCTCTTCATCGCCACCGCCGCCCTGACCTGCCTCGGCGTGGTCATGGTCTACAGCGCCGGGATCTACACGGCCCAGGCCAACTACGGGAATTGGGAGTACTTCCTCCGTCGCCAGGGCCTCTTCGCGCTGATCGGCCTCGTCCTCATGCTCGGGGTCTCGCGCCTCGACTACCGGATCTTCCGCCGCTACGCCCGGCACCTGATGGTCGTCGGCCTGATCGGCCTGGTCGCCGTTCTCTTCCTCGGCACCGAGGTCAACGGCGCCCGCCGCTGGCTGCGCTACGGGATCAACATCCAGCCGAGCGAGATCGCCAAGGTCGCCCTCGCCATCTTCCTCTCGGCGACCCTCGCCAAGCAGGGCGAGCGCGTCCGTCGCTTCCGCGACGGCTTCCTCCCGGTGATCCTCGTCGCGTCGCTGACGATGGTGCTCGTCCTCCTCGAGAAGGACCTCGGGACGACGATCCTCCTCGGCGCCCTGACCCTCACCGCCCTCTACGTCGCCGGCACCCGCCTCGCCTACGTCGTCGCCGCGATCATGCTCGCGGCCCCCGTCGTCTGGCATCAGATCGTCGGCGTCGGCTACCGGCGCTCGCGCTTCCTCGACTTCGTCTCCGGCGAGCACTCCTATCAGATCGACCAGAGCCTGATCACGATCGGCTCCGGCGGCGTCTGGGGCGTGGGCCTCGGCGCCGGCCGCCAGAAGCTCGGCTTCCTCCCCGAGAACCACACCGACTTCATCCTCGCGTCGATCGGCGAGGAGCTCGGCTACGTCGGCATCGCCGCGGTCATCGCCCTCTACGGCCTCCTCGTCTGGCGCGGGCTCAAGGCCGCCCAGGAGGCGCCCGACCGCTTCGGCACCTACCTCGCGCTGTGCATCTCGACGCTCTTCGGCATCCAGGCGCTGATCAACATGGGCGTCGTCCTCAACCTGATCCCGGCGAAGGGGATCACCCTGCCGTTCCTCTCCTATGGCGGCTCGTCGCTGCTCGTCAGCATGGGCGCGATCGGGATCCTGCTCGCGATCTCGCGGCGGCCGCGGGCGTGGAAGATCAGCGACATGCGCCGGAGCCCGAGCGGCGGCAAGAGCGAGCGCGGCGGCAAGGGCAAGCGCGACGGCAAGGGCGACAAGGACCGCAAGAAGCGCGGCGGTCCGCGGCCGAACATGCGGCGCTCGGCGTAGCGACCTCCGTCAGTCCGGGCACCACCAGACGACGAGCTCCCCGCAGTAGGCCGCGTCGAAGCTCCCGTGCGGCCCGAGCGGATCGGCCGACTCGACGGTCCCGTGGAGAACCGGCGGCGCCTGCGGGTCGAAGACCTCCCAGTTGCCGGACCACGACTGCACGTCGAGGAGCACGTCCGGCCACGTCGTCGCGCCGCCGGCGTAGAGCCGCGTGTACTTCGGGTAGTCCTTCTTGAACCAGCCGGTGTTGGCGTCGTCGTAGTAGTACCAGTACGTGCTCATCTCGAGGCGTTTGCCGCCCCCGG
>JAGQIT010001123.1:0-1992 GCA_020431135.1 Myxococcales bacterium
CCCAGAGGAGGTCGAGGTCGATCCACTCGACGTGGCTGTCGGCCTTGCGCTTGCGCAGCTTGGCCTTGGCGCGGGCGAAGAGCGACGGGCTCTGGAGCTGGGTGATCGGATCGGCGCCGAAGGCCTCGAGGTCGAAGAGCCAGCGCGGGACGACGACGCCGCTGTCGAGTCGCTGGCCGTCCTCCTCGGTGAAGGCGCCGAGGAGGTTGCCGACGTAGCCGACGATCCGACGGGCGAAGTACTCGCCGTCGTCGGGGATGTCGTCCGGGAACCGGAGGAAGAGCGGGACGTAGTCGACGTCGCCGCCGCGCATCGCCTTGAGGACGTCGAGGCGCCCGCGCATGCCCTCGAGCCACGCAGGATCGGCGGCGTTGAGGAGCTCCGGGTTGCGCAGGCGGTAGCCCATGCCGGCGAGCTCGGCGAGAACGGCAAGGCGGGCCTTCGCCGGGATCCCGGCGCCGCGCGGGAGCGGGAGTACGCGCAGGCGTTGGACGGCGATCGACTCCATGGGCGGACGATAGCAAGGCGGGCCAGGCCAAGGCGGGGCGATGGCGCGAGGCGGGGCTCGCCCGAGCGAGCGGCGTGTCCTCTCGCGCCGCAGACTCGGGCGAGGCTCCTCGCCTCGCGCCGCCTCGCGCCGCCTCGCGCCGCCTCGCCCCGATAGGTTCCCGGTCTACGACGTCGGCCGCAGCGACGCGCCCTCACTGCCGGTGCGCCGAGACGGCGGATGAAGGGGCTGAGGGGCGCATCTCAGCGAGCGCGCGCCCCGAGCGGAGATGCGCGCTTCACATCGCCAACGGAGCGTCTGCGCGCCCTCGATCCCCGCCGCCGCGGGCCGCTAGTTCCCGCCGGTGAAGAAGACCCCGCGGAGATCCTCTGTCGTCGAGATCGGCCCCGGGTTGCCGCCAGGGGCGCGCCAGGACGTCGCTCGGAACTGGTAGTACATGCCGGGCTCGAGCGGCCCGCCGTAGGGGACCGAGACCTCCGCTTGGCCGCTGACGCCCGGGATGTTGGGGCCGTCGCAGCCGCTCATCTGGTCGGAGAGACACCACACGCGATCGCCATAGGCGTTGTAGACGACGACCGTATAGAAGTCCTCGCTCGAGTCGTCGAGCCAGCGCAGGTCGGGGGCGCCGCTCACCAGCTCCGCGTCCTCGAAGCCAGGGCCGACGACCTCGAGGCCCTCGGTCACCTTGAAGGAGTCGGCGAGCGTGACGTCGGTGCCGGGGCTCGCCATGTCGACGGTGACGATCTGCGTGCCGGCGATGTTGGGGTCGGGATCGCGGACGAGGAAGTCGTTCTCGAAGGCGGCGAGGACGACGTAGCTGCCCTCGGGGACGCCGGTGATCGAGAACGCGCCGGTGACGTCGGGCTCGCCGCTCAGCGGCGTCCGCAGGCCGCGCGGCACCTCGCCGCGGACGAAGGTGTCGCTGAAGGTCGACTCGACGACGAGGACGACGCTGGTCGCCGAGCCGCCCGGCGCGTTGACGATGTTGATGCTCCCCGAGATGGTCCCGAGGGCGGCGTCGGAGACCGCGAGATCGACCCCCTCGACGGGCGCCGCGGCGATCGACACGCTCGCCGGCGTGAGCTGGAGATCGGCGGAGTAGCCGCGGATCGTGTGCTCGCCCGAGGGGACGTTGAAGATCGTGTAAGCGCCGCTGCGATCGCTGACGGCGCTGATCCCCTGCCCCCCGGCCTCCGCGACGACCAGCACCCCGCCCGACTGGTCGCCGGCGAGAACATGACCGGAGACGCTGGGGAGGCCCTGCTGATCGATCGGCACGCCGATCAGGGCGATGTCGGTGATCGCGGTCTGGATGTTCCAGCCGTCGTCGAGCTTCTCGGCCTCGCTCGAGGCGATCGGCAGCGCCGTCCGCAGGCCGCCGGGGAAGGTCTGGTAGTCGGCGGCGCTCGCCCGCAGGGTGAAGCGCGTGTCGGGGACCGGCGTCCCCTCGCTGTCGCGCGGGACAGGGACCTCGAGGATGTAGT
>JAGQIT010001123.1:2139-2635 GCA_020431135.1 Myxococcales bacterium
GTGATGTCGGCGCAGGTCATGTTGCCGGCGCACTGCGGCTCGCCCGGCTCGCAGGCGCCGCCCTCGGCGATGCCGCAGGTCCCGATGTCGCTGCCGTCGAAGAGGTCGGCGCAGACGTACTCGGCCTCGCAGTAGTTCTCGCCCGCCGGGTCGCAGGCGCCGCCGACCGGGATCGCGCAGGTCCCCGCGTCGCTGCAGATCGCGTCGCCCTCGCAGTAGTCGCCGAGCCCGGGATCACATTCGCCGCCGGCCGGCGCGAAGCAGAAGTTGCCGTCGCCCTCGGCGAGGCAGAGCAGGCCCTCGGGGCAGCCCTTGTCGGGCTTGCAGGGATCGCCGGCCGCCTTCGGGCCGCAGCCGACGAGGAGGCCGAGGCCGAGGAGGAGCGTCATGGGGGGGAGTCGTCGGAGTCGTCGCATGAGCGTTCATTTCTGTCGCCCGGGGCGACGGCGGGCGGGCGTCTGCCGTCGTCGACGGGCGCGGGCCTCGTCCGGTAGAC
>JAGQIT010001124.1 GCA_020431135.1 Myxococcales bacterium
ACCGTCCACAGGTCGGTCTGGACCGCCTCGAAGCCCGCCGGCAGGCGGTCCGTGATCGCCAGGTGGTTCATCCGCCCCCACTCGATCTCGCCGACCGGGAGCTTGGCCATGAGGGCGACGCGGAGCACCTGCCCCGGGGTGACGTGGTCGAGGTCGACGTTGTTGCCCTGGCCGTCGGTGATCACGCGGTAGAGCTCCGGGCCCTTGTCGGCGCTGGTCGCCGCGAGGGTGCCGGCGTCGGCGAGCGCCCGCTTCCAGTGGGCGCTGACCATGAAGGCGATCGCCGCCTTGCTCGTCGACGTCAGCTCGAGCTCGGCCTCGCGGCCGCGGAGGTCGGCGAGGGGGATCCGGTAGCCGAAGGAGCCGCCGCCGAGGTCAAGGGCGGAGGTCAGCGGCTTGCCGTCGAGGGTGACGAGGAACTCCGCGCCGCTGTGCGGCGTGCCGCTGAGCTGCTCGGCGACCGCCATCAGCGAGTAGGCCGTCGACTGCGTGGTGTACGAGGCGTTGATGTCCGAGAGCTCGCGGACGAGGTCGAGGTAGAGCTTCGAGGTCGGCCGCAGGCGCCCGAGGGCGATCGCCGCCTGGGCCTTCGACCGCGTCTTCGAGCCGTAGTAGTAGAAGTCGTCGGACTTCACGGCGCTCGTGATCTTGCCCTTCTCGTCGAAGCTCCCCTCGAGGAGGTCGAGGAGCTCCTTGGTCCGCTCCCGCTGGTCGTCGAAGGTGCCGAAGGCGATCGCCAGGCTGGCGAGGCCGAAGACGCCCTGGCGATCGCGGCGCTCGAAGAGCGCGTCGAGGGACGAGGGCTGGAGGCGGCCGACCTCGGCGAGGCTCTGGGCGATCGCCGCCTGGACCTCGGGCTCGCTGACGCTGAAGAGCTGGTCCTCGAGGTAGTCGAGGGCGCCGTCCATGAGGCCGTCGGGCGCCTTGATCCCGGCCTTGTCGGCGAGGATCATCGCCCGGATCGCGTAGGCCGTGCCGTAGACGTTCGGCGACGAGTCGCCGGGCCAGTAGCCGAGGCCGCCGCTGTAGGTCTTCATCGTCGCCAGGCGCTCGAGGCCGGCCTTGATCCGCTTGTCGATCTCCTCTTGGTTCAGCTTCGTGAAGCCGATCCGCGGGAGGATCTCGCGGGCGGCGAGGAGCGGCAGCGTGCCCGAGGTCGTCTGCTCGACGCAGCCGTGCGGGTAGTCGAGGAGGAACTCGAGGCGGGCGCCGAGCTCCGGCCACAGGTGCTGGCCGACCTTGACCGCGACGTAGTCGTCGGTGCCCTTGCCGACCATCGCCGAGGTCGGGACCTTGACCTTGATCGTCTGGCTGCCGACGAAGGCGCCGTCGAGGCGCGGGCGCTCGGCGACGCCGGGGGCGTCGACCGGGAGCTTGAGCTGGACCGCGTCGTGGGTCTTGCCGCCGGCCTGGAGGGCGAAGTCGAGCTGCATCTCGCCGGCCGTGTCGGCGGTGATCGGGAAGCCGACGCGCTTGTGGCCCGAGGCCGCGATCTCGATCTCCTTGGTCAGGTCGCCGAGCTTGACGGTCGCCGTCTGCTTGCGCTCCTCGTTGTTGTGGACCATCGCCGCGGCCTCGAAGGTGTCGCCGACGGCCGCGAAGCGCGGGATCGCCGGGATCATCATGAAGGGCTTGCGGACCGTGAAGTCGTTCTCGGCGCTCCCGCCCTTGCCCTCGTCGTCGAGGACGACGGCCATCATCCGCCAGCGCGTGAGGTTGTCCGGGAGGGTGACCTCGGCGATCGCCTTGCCGTTGCTGTCGGTGCGCAGGTCGGGCTTCCACAGCGCGGTCTCGAGGAAGTTCTTGCGGGCGTTCGCCGAGTCCTCGCCGGCCATGCCGTCGCCGGCGGTCTGGCTGAGGCCGAGGAGCGCGGCGAGGCCGTTGCGCGTGTCGCTGACCTCGAAGCGCAGCGGCAGGCCCGGGCGCAGCTCCTTGACCGGGTCGGCGGCGTGGAAGTTGGTCATGCGCAGGATGCCCTCGTCGACGACCGCGAGGGCGATCTCGGCGCCCGCGCGCGGCTTGCCGTTCTCGTCGACCTTGACGGTGATCGTCGCCTTGTCGCCGGGCTCGTAGCTCGACTTGTCGGAGGCGACGGCGACGCTCAGGCGGACGTCGTCGAAGCTCACCGGCAGGCGGATCGCGCCGATCTTCCAGTCGGCCTTGCTCTCGGCCGGCGCGTCGATCGGCAGGATCGTCACGACCGCGTGGAGCTGCGGCGCGTGCGAGCCCTTGATCGGCACCTCGAAGAGGTGGGTGCTGCCGTCGATCGTCACGGTCTCGTGGGTCAGCAGGCCGCCCTGCTCGACGGTGAGGATCGCCGTCGCCTTGTCGAAGGGCGAGCGGACGAGGAGCTTGGCGGTGTCGCCCGGCTTGTAGGCGGTCTTGTCGGCGATGATGTCGATCGTCCGCCCCTTGTTCGGGAAGACGAGCTTGTCGCCGTAGCTGCCCCAGGCCCAGAAGGACGCCTGGCCGCCGCCGTGGCCGTCGACCTCGGTGATCACCGTGTACTCGCCGCCGCCCGGCGGGGTCAGGGTGCAGGTCACCGGGTTGAGGGCGGAGGTCGCCGTGCAGGTGTCGACGAGGGTCGTCTCCTTGTGCCACTCCCAGCGCGAGCTGCCGCCGGAGCTCCGGGTCTTGGTGTAGGTCCAGCGCGTGCGCTCGAGCTTCGCCTTGACCTCGGCGCCGGCGACCGCCCGGCCCTGCTGGTCGACGACCCCGAGGGCGACGTCGACCGGCGCGTCGGCGTCGGCCCACGGCTTCGGCAGCTTGACGCCGACGTAGCGATCGAAGGGGTGGACGACGACGCTGTCGCGGCCGGCGACGTGGCGGTAGGAGGTGTCGGTGACGTCGGCCTCGAGGGTGAAGCGCTGCGGCGAGACGGCGTCGCCCATGTCGAGCTCCTCGCGGACGACGAACGTGCCGTCCTCGCTGAGGGCGCCGCGGTCGGCCCGCGACCACCGGCTCTCGCTGTCGTCGTCCCACCAGCGCCAGCTGCGGCGCGCGTCGAAGGCGAAGCCGGCGTCGGTGAGCTTGCCCGAGGGCAGGCTGGCGGCGGCGCGGGTCAGGGTCCACTCGACGCTGGCGCCGTCCATCGGCGCGCCGAAGAGGTAGCGGCCGGTGACCTTCGCGCGGAGCTTGCGATCGCCGGGGCTCTTGGCCTCGACGTCGACGGTGAAGCGCGGCGCCTCGAACTCGGCGATCTTCACCCGGGTCTCGCCGAGGAGCTTGCTGTCGCTGTTGCTGCTGTCGCCGCTGAGCTGGATGACGTCCTCGACGCGGATCTGGTAGTCGCCGAGGCGGGCCTGCGGCGGCACGTCGAACTGCGCCGTCACCGAGCCCATGTCGTTGGTCATGGTCGTCGTCGTCAGGACCTCGTCGTCCATCGGCCCCAGGACCGTGACCTTCACCGGCAGCGACGGCACCGGCACGAGCGAGTCGCCCTGGCGCTTGCGGACGCTGCCCTTGATCCACACCGTCGACCCCGGGCGGTAGATCCCGCGGTCGGTGATCACCATGCCGCGCATGTCGTCGAGGCGGATGTTCGCCGCCGAGGTCAGGCCCGGGAAGTAGGTGCGCTCGCGGGTGCTCTCGGAGGCGAGCTGGACCTGCGCTTGGGTGCCGCTGCCGTCGTCGACGCCGATCACCGAGGCGCGCGCCTTGTCGACGCCGAAGGGGAGGACGACGACGCCGTGCTGGTCGGTCTTCCGCCCCTTCACGACCTCGCCGTTGACGCGGATCGTGGCGCCGACCACCGGCTGGCCGCTCTGCATGCGCGCGACCTGGAGGACGGTCGCGTCGGCGGTCGCGTGGGTGTGGAGGGCGAGCGAGTTGGCGTCGCCGGGGGTGAGGAGGACGACCGGCGGCTTGGCGGCCGAGCTCCAGCTCGGGTACTCGACCTCCTTGGCGTCGAAGGCGGTGTCGGCGATGCGGATCGACGCGACGTAGCTGCGCCCCGGCTTGAGCTTGCCGAGGAGGTCGATGTCCGTGGTGGTGAAGTCGTCGCGGACCTCCCCCGGCGTGAAGGGGATGACGATCTTGGCGTCGCCGCCCGGGAGCGTGCGCGACGACACCTGCGTGCGCGCCTGCTTGAGCGCGTCGGGGTCGCCGTCGGCGACCGGCCAGAAGAGGAGCTCGCCGCGGGCGACGTTGCGGGTCGTCACCTTGAAGCGGCGGCTGTGGTCCTCGTCGAGGATCAGCGCGCCCTCGGGCATCGACACGCTGGCCGCGAGCGCCGCCGTCTGGACGTCGAGGGTGATCGGCCCGCGGGTGACGTTGCCGAACTTGTCGGCGAGCGTGCCGATCGTCACCTTGTAGCGCTGCGAGGGGTCGAACTCGCCGCTGATCCGCAGCTGGCCGTCGCCGTCCCAGCCGTTCGACACCCAGACGTTGAGGTTGCGGACCGCCGGCGTCACCGAGACCTTGGCGCGCGCCGCCTTGCTGCTGTCGGCGAGGGCGTTGTTGAAGTCGAGGAAGATGTCGCGGGTGTTGGTGACGAGGACGGGGTTGTTCCACTCGCAGGTCTTCGAGCGCGACGAGTAGCCGCAGCTCACGTCGGTCATCGTCAGCGGCTCGGCGACCATGAAGTCGCGGCTGCGCCCGGTGCTCGCCGAGCCGTCGAAGTCCCAGGCCGTCAGGCTGAGGGCGTCGCCGGGCCTCAGCGCCTCCGTCGGGCGGACGATGATCACCTGCTTGGGGTCGACGTCGACGCCCTGGAAGCGCTTGCCCTTGTGGTGGCTGACCCGGATCTCGCGCGGTCCCTTCTGGTCGTTGAGGCTGATCTGCGCCTGCGCGGCCTCGAGGGTGATCGCCTGGTCGAAGACGACGGCGAGGGTCTCGCGGCGGCCGATCTTGTCGCCGTAGAGCGGGTGCATCGTGATCAGGCGGGCGTTGCCGGGGTCGGGGAGGTAGGAGAGGGTCTTGCCGGCGGTCTCGTAGGAGATCCGCGCGGTGAAGCTCGCCTGCCACGGCTCCTTGAGCTCGAGCGCCGCCTCCTCGCTGCCCTTCTTCACCTTGGACTTCACGCCCTTGACGGTGAGCGTGTAGGTCTTGTCCGGGTCGAGGTGGTCGTCGGCGCAGAACTCGAGGACGTTGCCCGAGGTCCACTGGGCCTTGCCCTTGACCGCCGGCTCGATCGACAGGATGCCGTCGTCGGCCTTGAGCGGGCGCTTGAGGCTGGGCTCGCGCGCGAGGTCGATCTCGTGGGTGAAGACGACGCGGAAGCACTTCCCGCGGAACTCGAAGCTCTTGTCGTCGCCGATCCACGGCGAGCGCACCTCGAGCTCCTTGGCCTGGCTCAGCGTGCGCTCGTCGTCGTCGCCGAGG
>JAGQIT010001125.1 GCA_020431135.1 Myxococcales bacterium
TCCTCGACGGCGACGAGGCCACCGGCGCCGTCGACAGCAACAACAAGATCACCGTCGCTGCGAGCCAGTCGATCCTCGCCTCCGACTAGGAGCGAGCGCGCGTCCGAGGATCCGCCGCGGCCCTCAGACCGCCTTGCGCTCCTTGCTGAGCTCGCGGCGGATCCCGGCGCGGACGTCGTCCGCCCGGATCTGGCGCTCGCCGCGGCGCAGCGCCTCCATCGACGCGTAGCGGATCACGTTCATGATCGACCCGCCGGAGAGCGGGTGCTGCTGGGCGATGCTGTCGAGGTCGAGCCCCTCGTCGAGGGCCGCGGCCGCCGGGAAGCCGCGCTCCCAGAGCAGGCGGCGCTCCTCGGGGCGCGGCACCGGGAAGTAGATCACCGACTCGAAGCGGCGGGCGAAGGCGGCGTCGATGTTGTCGCGGAGGTTCGACGCGAGGATCGCGACGCCGTTGAAGGTCTCGAGGCGCTGGAGGAGGAAGGCGGTCTCTTGGTTGGCGTAGCGATCGTGGGCGTCGCGGGTGTCGCTGCGCTTGCCGAAGAGCGCGTCGGCCTCGTCGAAGAAGAGGATCCAGTCCTTGTTCTCGGCCTGCTCGAAGACCCGCCCGAGGTTCTTCTCGGTCTCGCCGATGTACTTCGAGACGACGAGCGAGAGGTCGATCTTGTAGACGTCGCGGCCCGCGGCGGCGCCGAGGAGGCAGGCGGTCATCGACTTGCCGGTGCCAGGTGGCCCGTAGAACAGGCAGCGCAGCCCGGGGCGGAGGCGGCCGGCCATGCCCCAGTCGCCGAGGAGGGTGTCGCCGTGCTCCATCCACGCGAGGATCTCGTCGAGCTGACGGCGGGTCCCCGGGTGGAGCACCAGGTCGTCCCAGGTGAGCGTCGTCGAGATGTACTGCGCCGGGAAGTCGGCGCCGAAGTTGGGCCGCCGCGGCTCGCCGAGGAGCACGAGCGAGCTTATCTCCTCGGAGAGCACCAGCGGCGTCTTGAGCGGATCGCGGATCCCGGCGGGCGCCGGCGCCAGGAGCTGGTGGGCGCGGAAGACGTGCGTGGGGCCGAAGAGCTGGCGCAGGCGCAGGCGGCTCTCGACGGTCGCGCCGTCGAGAACGAAGGCGAGGGTCTCGCCGGTCGGCACGAAGGCGCCGTCCGTGCGCCGCCCGCCGAACTCGGTGAAGGGCCGATCGAAGAGGCTGTTGCGCGTGTGGAAGACGTCGAGGAGCTGCGGCCGCAGGATCGGCGCGAGGGCGAGGATGATCGCGACGCGCTCGACGTAGCCGAAGTCGTAGAAGCGGAGCATCCGCGTGTAGGGCGTGAGGGCGTCGAGGGCCGGCGGCTCGATCAGCGCGTCGCTCGGCGCCGCCTCGCCCTCCGGCGCGAAGTAGGCGGCGAAGCGCGCGTTGATCAGCGCCGCCAGCCAGTCGAGCTCGACCTCGAGGGACGCCGCGTTGGCGGCGAGGAGATCGCCGCCGCTCACCACTCCACCTGCACAGGCTCGTCCATCCACGGCAGCTTCACCCATGAGGAGGACCATGGGAAGCGGTCGAGAACGACGTCGAAGCTCTGGCGCTCGACCTGGAGGAGCCAGGCGCCGTCGCGCACGCGCAGCGCCCCCGGGCGCAGGAGGAAGCTGCCGCGCAGGCCGGCGACGGACATGCGCCCGAGGATCGGCGCGCGCGCGATCACGGCCTCGATCATCGCCGTCGCCTCGGCCTCCTCCTCGTCGCTCACCGGCGCGTCCAGCTCGAAGAGCGCGTCCAACTCGACGCCGCAGAGCACCTTGGCGAGCGGGAGCTGGTACTCGGCGATCTCGCGCTCGCCGCTGACCGCGACGCGGAGGAGCGCGGCGGCGCGGAGCTGGGCCTCCGCGTCGACGAAGCGGCGCTCCTCGACGAGGCCGAGGTGGCGGAGGAAGAAGGGGATGAAGGGCCACAGGAGCACCATCCCGGCGTCGTCGATGTAGAGGGCGTCGTCGCGGAGATCGGCGAGGCTCGGCAGCGACGGCGGCGAGCGGCGACGCCGGGGTGTGTCGGTCGGTCGAGCGCCGGAGCGCGCGCGTGCGGTGGTGGCGACGGGGCGACGCTCGGCGAGCGGCTCGCGGGGCGCGGGCGTAGACGAGCTCTGGTCAGGGAGCGAGGGCTCGCGGTCCGTCGCCAGCCCCTCCGGAGCTCGTCTCGACGCGACGACGCGGCGAGCGCGGGCGCGGACGTTCTCCGCCTGGGCGGTGTCGTCGAGGTCACGGGCGCCGGGTCCCTCGTCTGCGGACGCGCCGGCGTCACGAGCACGCGCGCTCGGAGCTGAGGACGCGCGCGGAGCACGGGTGTCCGCGCTTCGTGCGGTTGGCTCGCTCGCTCGCTCGGCGCTCCCCGAGCTGGGGCCCGTGTCACGAGCCGACATGTCTCTTTGTGCAGCATCTTGATCGCCCGCCGCCGCGCCTCCACGTTCGCGCTCGCCTCGGCCGTCGCGCGTCGCGCCCGCGCTGGGGGTGCTCGTGCCGTCCGCGAGAAGGGCGCGCGACGCCTCCTCGGCCGCCGCCTTGATCGCCGC
>JAGQIT010001126.1 GCA_020431135.1 Myxococcales bacterium
ATCGGCCTCGCCCTCCAGGGGAGCCTGTCGAACTTCGCCAGCGGCGTCCTCCTCCTCTTCTTCCGCCCGATCACGATCGGCGACTTCGTCACCGTCGCCGGCAACTCCGGGACCGTCGACGAGATCGGCCTCTTCGCCACCCAGCTGATCACGCCGGCGAACGAGTTCGTCGTCGTCCCCAACTCGGCGGTCACCGGCGGCAGCATCATCAACCACACCTGCCGCGGCACCCGGCGCGGCAAGGTCGACATCGGCGTCGCCTACGGCACGGACATGAAGGTCGCGCTCGAGGTCCTCGAGCGGGCGGCCAAGAAGGCCGCGCTGATCCTCCAGGATCCGGCGCCCAGCGTCACCTTCGTCGGCTTCGGCGGCTCGTCGATCGACTTCGCGGTCTTCGGCTGGGCGAAGTCGAGCGACTTCCTCAAGATGATGCACAACCTGCGCATCGCCATCTACGAGGAGCTCAATGCCGCCGGCATCGACATCCCGTTCCCGCAGATGGTCCTTCACAAGGCGGAATAGGCGATAGTGTCGGGGATGCAGAGCGAGATCACCGCGATCGCCGCGCCCGACGGCGTCAACGTCCACCTCCACATCTGGCGCCCCGACGGCGACGCGACGCCGCGGGGCGTCGCCGTGTTGGTCCACGGCCTCGCCGAGCACTCGGCCCGCTACGCCCGCTTCGCCGAGTCGCTCACGGGCGCCGGCTTCGCGGTCTACGCCCACGACCACCGCGGCCACGGGCGGACCTCGCCGGAGGAGGAGCACGGCTTCTTCGCCGAGGTCAACGGCTGGCAGCGGGTGATCGACGACCTCGGGCGGGTGGTCGCGCGCGCGCGTCAGGACAACCCCGGCGTCCCGGTCGCGCTGATCGGCCACAGCATGGGGACGATCGTCTCGCTGAGCTGGCTCCTCGACCACTCGGGGCAGATCGACGCGGTGGTGCTCTCGGGGCCGACGGGGAAGGTCGGCCCGCTGCTCAAGATCGGCGGCGTGGTCGCTCGCCTCGAGGCCCGACGGATCGGCAAGCGCGGGCGCTCGAAGCTCCTGAACAACATGGCCTTCGGCGCGTACAACAAGGCCTTCAAGCCGAACCGCACGGAGTTCGACTGGCTGTCGAAGGACCCCGCGGAGGTCGACAAGTACGTCGCCGATCCGTGGTGCGGCTTCATCCCGACGGCGCAGCTCTGGGTCGATCTCCTCGGCGCGACGGCGCTGGTCCAGGGGCCGGCGCTCGCCCGGATCCGCCGCGACCTGCCGTTCTATGTCGTCGCCGGCACCCGCGATCCGGTCGGTGGCGACGGCGCGCAGGTGAAGGCGTGGATCGACTACGCCAAGCGCCAGGGGCTCCACGTCGAGCACCGCTTCTGGACCGACGGCCGCCACGAGCTCTTCAACGAGGTCGAGCGCGAGGCGGCGATCGCCGACGTGCTCGGCTGGCTCGAGCGGACGCTCTTCGGCGACGCGTGACGGCGGCGTCGCGGCCTCTCGCGCCGCACACCGTCGCGCTGTCCGTGAATTGCGATCGCCGCGTGGCCTCGCGGCCGCGCGAGCGAACGCAGAGGTGGCGGTCGCCGGCGACACGAGGCATGGTTGGCCGCGTGATAGACCAACCGAAGATCCTCGTCACGGGTGCGACGGACGGCATCGGTCGCCAGACCGCGCTCGAGCTCGCTCGCCGCGGCGCCCTCGTGATCCTCCACGGGCGCAGCGACGCGAAGCTCGCCGCGACGAGAGAGATGATCCTCGCCGAGGTCGCTGACGCGCGCCTCGACGCGGTGCGCGCGGACCTCAGCGGCCTCGACGAGGTCCGCGAGCTCGCGGCCGAGGTCGGCCGCCGCTACCCCGCGCTCGACGTCCTCCTCAACAACGCCGGCGTCTACATGAAGGCCCGCGAGCTCAGCCGCGACGGCCTCGAGAAGACGATGGCGATCAACCACGACGCGCCGTTCCTCCTCAGCCACCTCCTCCTCGACAACCTCCGGCGCGCGCGCCAGGGGCGGGTCGTCAACGTCGCCTCGATCGCGCACGCGCGCGGGCGCCTCGACCTCGAGGACCTCGACCTCGCCCGGGGCTGGAGCGAGTACGGCGCCTACGCGGCGTCGAAGCTCGCCAACGTTCTCTTCACCGTCGAGCTCGCGCGTCGCCTCGAGGGGACGCCGGTGACCGTCAACGCCCTCCACCCGGGCGTCGTCTCGACCAAGCTCCTCCTCGAGGGCTTCAACATGCGCGGCGGCGACAGCCTCGCCGAGGGCGCGGCGACCTCGGTCACGCTCGCCCTCGACCCGGATCTCGCCGACGTCACGGGGCGCTACTTCTCGGGCGGGCAGCTCGCGCGGACGAACCGCGCCGCCGACGACGACGCCCTCGTCGAGCGCTTCTATCTCGCGAGCGCGAAGGCCGTCGGCGTGGAGCCGCTCCCGAAGCCGTAGCGGAGCGTTGTGCAGTGCACGATCAGACCGCGCCCTACGGGAAGCGCCAGGCGAGCTTCGCGAGCAGCGAGTGCGACGGGACCTCGCCCGTGTCGGTGTCGAGCGCGAGCTGGTAGACGAGGAAGAGGTCGCTCCCCGGGAGGAAGGTCCAGCGGAGCCGCGACTGCGCCGCGAAGGCGTCCGCGAGCTTCGACCAGCCGCCGTAGAGGTCGAGCGAGAGGTGCTCGCGGAGGCCGATCGAGGCGCGCCCGTTGACGAGCACCGAGAGGAAGTCGCCGCCGCCGTCCTCGAACATCGCCTGCTGCACGTTGCCGGCGACCTCGAGGCGCAGGAACGTCCCCGGGCGCCACGTGAACGTGAGCCCGCCCCCGACGAGGTGCCCGCCGAAGAAGGTCTGCGCCGCCGCGTTGAGCGTCGCCGTCGCGGTGGCGGTCGACGGCGTCG
>JAGQIT010001127.1 GCA_020431135.1 Myxococcales bacterium
ACGAGCGCCACATGCTGACCTACGAGCTCGAGCTGTGGAACGGCCTCGGCGTCACCTTCCCCTACGCGATCGTCGAGCTCGACGACGTGCCGCTGACGAGCCTCTATGTCGGCGAGTGAGCGGCGCCCGAGCTCGCCGACGGCCACTTTTTGAGCGCCCGACGGTCGACTTCGACGCGCTGACGGACCGCGCGACGTCCCGAACACCGCCACATCACCGACCACTTCGGGTCCCCGACGCTGACGAACGAGGTCCTCGGCGAGCGCCGTTAGACCCCCGCGCAGAGGCCCTCCGCGCGATCGCGCCCCCGATCGCGTCGACCCGCGCGCGGAGCCGCTCGCGTGGCGTATCGACCATGTTGACTTTTGTTAGTTTTAGGATCTAGCTTTGTCTTCATTGTGAGTATCACCACGACAAGAGCAGCGCAGACCCGCGCATATGAGGTCCTCCTCGTCTGCCTCGCGGGCGCACTGCTCGCCGTCGCCGCCTGTGTCCCGGAGGGCGCGGACGTCACCACCGCGACCGCTTCCGAGACCTCCGAGAATTCAACCGGCAAGACGTCCACCGCCAGCGCGAGCTCGACCTCCGGCGCGACCGCGACGACGGGGGCCTCGACCGACGCGACCGCGTCGACCGCCGCGTCGTCGACGACCGGCGATCCCTCCTCGACCTCGTCGCCGGCGACGACCGAGGAGCCGGGCTGCAACTTCATCGGCTGCGACGACGTCCCGCCCGAGGATCCCCCCTGCGACACCTACATGCAGGACTGCCCCGAGGGACAGAAGTGCACGTACAACGGCTACCCCGGGGACCACCACTGCGTCGACGTCCCCGCGGCTCCGCAGCCCCCGGGCGCCCCCTGCCAGGCCGAGGGCGGGCTCTTCGACGGCGAGGACGACTGCGACGTCGGCGGGGTCTGCTGGTACGTCGACGAGCGGAGCGGCGAGGGCGAGTGCGTCTCCTTCTGCGACGGCTCGGCGGACGCGCCGACCTGCGAGGACCCGGCGACGATCTGCGTCGTCGGCTGCCAGGACTGCGTCGGCATGTGCCTCAAGGGCTGCGACCCGCTGGCGGACGAGTGCTCCGAAGGCCAGGTCTGCGTGCCCTACGGCGGCTCAGCCTTCCACTGCGTCTATGACGCGAGCGAGGCGCTCGGCGCCTACCTCGACCCCTGCGAGTTCAGCAACGCCTGCGACCCGGGCCTCGCCTGCGTCGACGCCGAGTTCGTCCCCGGCTGCGAGGGCTTCGCCTGCTGCACCCCCTTCTGCGACCTCGGCGACCCGAGCTGCCCCGACGACCTGAGCTGCTTCACCGCCCTCGACGAGCCGACCCGCGCCTTCGATCACGTCGGCCTCTGCCTCAGCAAAGCGCCCTAGGAGCCCCATGCGAACCATTCAGAAGAGCCCACACGCCCGCCCCCTCCCCTTCGCCCTCGCCCTGCCGCTGGTCCTCGCCCTCGCCTGCACCGGCGACGACGGCGCGGCGACGACGACCGCGAGCACCGGCGGCAGCGCGTCGGCGTCGTCGACCTCCGGCAAGACGACGACCGAGACCGGGAGCTCGACCACCGCCGACATCTCGGGGAGCGACGCGACCACCGACGGCACCGGCACCTCGACCACCGGCACCTCGACGACGGACACCTCGACCACCGGCGACACCGGGGTCTTCCCCGAGTGGTGCAACTACTGGGACGACCTCTGCCCCGAGGGGACGAAGTGCACCTTCGACGGCGACGCCGGCAAGGTCCAGTGCGTCGACATCGACCGCGCGCCGAAGGCCGAGGGCGACGCCTGCACCCGCGAGGGCGCGCAATTCGACGGCCTCGACGACTGCGGCGACGGCCTGATCTGCTGGGGCGGCGTCGACAACGAGGGGACCTGCGTGCCCTTCTGCGAGCTCAACTCGCCGTTTTGCACGGCCGAGTACAACTGCGCGTGGTGTCAGGAGTGCGCGCTCGGGGTCTGCATCCCGATGTGCGATCCGCTGGGCGACGAGTGCCCCGAGGGGACGTTCTGCGTGCCGACCAACGACACGTTCTCGTGCGTCCAGGACGCCGGCGGCGAGATGCCCGGGGCCTACGGCGACCCCTGCGAGTTCGTCAACACCTGCGACGCCGGGCTCTTCTGCGCGAGCCCGGACCTCGTCCCGGACTGCGCGGGCCTCGGCTGCTGCGCGTCGTTCTGCGACACGAGCGATCCGCAGTGCCCGGACCTGCCGGGGGTCCAGTGCGTCTCCTGGTGGGACGAGCCGCCGGAGGGCTTCGAGAACGTCGGCGCCTGCATCCTCCAGCCCTGAGCTGCGCCCTCCCCTAAACATGTCCATACAGACAGAATTGACGATGCCGCACCGCCCCCCGCCCCTCCCCCGCGCCCTCGCCTTCGCCCTCAGCCTCGCCGCCGCCGCGTGCACAGGCGACGACACCGGCGCGACGGCGTCGGGGTCGGACTCCGGGTCCGTCTCCGCCTCGTCGACCTCCGGCGCGACGTCGACCTCCGCCTCCGCCGGCGCGTCGACGGCGGCGGCGACCGGCTCGACCACCGCCGACATCTCGGGCAGCGACGCGACCTCCGAGGCGACGACCTCGACCTCGACCGGCGACACCTCGACCACCGGGGTGATCCCCGAGTGGTGCAACCTCAGCGACGCGCCCTGCCCCGAGGGGATGAAGTGCATCCTCGACGGCGGCCAGAGCAAGACCCAGTGCGTCGACCTCGTCGCCGATCCAAAGCAGTTCGGCGACGCCTGCGACGGCGCGAGCGACCCCTTCGACGACGTCGACGACTGCGACGACGGCCTTATCTGCTTCGGCAGCGAGGAGGGCGGGATCTGCATCCCCTTCTGCGGCATCGGCGAGGACTTCAGCTGCCCGAGCGGCTACCTGTGCTCGACCTGCCAAGACTGCGTTCTCGGCCTGTGCATCCCGAGCTGCGACCCGGTCGGCGACGACTGCTCGCCGGGCCAGGTCTGCATCCCCGAGGACAACGGCTTCGTCTGCGTCGTCGACGCGAGCGCGCGCGAGGGGGCCTTCGGCGACCCCTGCGAGTTCGTCAACGCCTGCGACCCCGGGCTCGTGTGCCTCAACCCGGACTACGTGCCCGACTGCGACAGCGCCGGCTGCTGCACGCCCTTCTGCGACCTCGGCGACCCGCAGTGCCCCGATCTGCCGGATCTCGAGTGCATCGCGTGGTTCGAGGAGGGCCAGGCGCCCGCCGACCTCGAGCACGTCGGGGTCTGCGCTATACCGCCCCCCTGATCGACCGCTACCATCCGCTCTCCACCCGCCTATGCCTCGCACGCCAGAGCCCGACGCGCCCCGGAGCCCGCTCCGCCGCGGCGCCGCGCCCCAAACGCTGCGCGTCGACCGGGCGGGGGTCTCCTCGACGCGGCCTCCCGCGCTGCGCTCGTCCGCGCAGGCGCGGCGACGTCCCGACGTGCCGTGCTCACGTCGGCTCGCGTCGCCGCGTCGTCCGCAGGCGAGGGCGAGCGAGAGGCCGCGCCGGGTCCTTCTTCGTCCTGATCGCGAGTCTCTTCGACCAGGTGAATCGCATCACGAGCGAAGCCGGCCCGCGGGCGCCCCCGGGGCCGCGGCCCCGTCCTGCCCTTCTTCCGTCCCCTCGTTCTGCCGAGGAGGCGCGCCGTGATCGCCCGCCGGCGCTTCCTCGCCGGCCTCGCCGGCCTCACCGGCGGGGCGATGCTCGCCGCGCCGCGCCGCGCTCGGGCCGCCTGGGGGACCTGGCCCGAAGAGCACGCCGATCTCCAGCTCGCGCCGGAGCGCCGGGCCGCGCGGGTCCTCGAGCTCTTCGTCTACGGCGGCCTGTGCCCGTGGGACAGCCTCTACTGCGCGCCCTCCTGGGGGCTCGGCGAGCAGCGCTACCTCTACGCCTTCGGCGAGGCGGCGCTCGCCGAGCGCCTCGCCGCCTGCGACGTCCCCGACGACCTCGGCGACGGGCTCGCCCTCCCCTTCGCCGAGGACGCGGCGGGCGAGCTCATCCACCTCGGCCCGTGGGCGGCCGCGCTGTGGCGGCGCCCCGACGTCCTCGCGCGGACCCGCCTGGTCGTCGGCCGCCACGATCAATTCCCGCACTCGACCGCGATCCCGCTGGCGCTCACGGGGCGTCGCCTCGGCCGCCCGGAGCTCGCCGGCACCGCGGCCGCGATCGCCCGCCACTTCGCCGAGGTCGAGGGCGGCGCGTCGACGCCCCGCGCCTGCGTGATCCACCCCGGCGACATCGCCCGCCTCGACAACGTCCAGAGCGCCCTGGCGATCGGCGCCCACCCGAGCGCGAGCCGCCCCCTCGAGCTCGACCTCGGCCAGCTCCCGCAGCTCCTCGAGCTCCTCGAGCGGCCGGCGGTCAGCGGCGACGCACCGGCCTTCGACGCGCTCGTCGGCCGCTACCGCGATCGCTACGCCGCGCGCCTGCGGGGGCCGAGCGGCGCGGCGCTCCACGCCCCTGAGCTGCGGGCCTGGGAGGCCGTCGACGGCGCCCGCCGCAGCGCCGAGTCGCTCGCGCAGTGGCTGCCGCCCGGGGTCTTCGGCCTCGGCCAGGGGCAGGCCTGCGGGACCGCGCGGCCGTCGATGACGGCGATGGGCGCCCGCGTCGCTCGCCACGTTCTCCAGGGCGCGACCGCGGGCTCACCGGCCGCCCGCTACGCCCTGTGGATCGACGGCGGCCTCGAGCCGACGCTCGACGGCGGCCACGACACCCACCGCGATCACCTCATCCACGCGCCGCGCAACTACAGCCACACCTTCGCCACCCTCGCGGCGGCGATCGCCGACCCGAGCAGCCCGAGCGACAAGGACGACCCGACGAAGCTCGACCTCGACGACACCCTCGTCGTGATCACCAGCGAGTTCGGGCGGACG
>JAGQIT010001128.1 GCA_020431135.1 Myxococcales bacterium
CGCCTCGGGATGAACGAGGCCAAGCTCCGCGCCGAGCTCAACGCCGAGCTGGCGAAGATGGGCGTCGGCGCGCCCAAGTAGCCGTCGCCGCCCGCACACCCGTCGTAGATGCTGATGGTGCCGACGAAGCCCGAGGCCCGCGCTAACCGCAGACGCGCGCTCGACCGGCGTCAGGCCGCCGGCGCCGCGCGGTAGACTCAGACGCCCGACGATGTCCGTTCGCAGCGATGATCAGCGCTACCGCCTCGGCGAGGTCCTCGGCAAGGGGGCGCTAGCGACGGTCTTCGCGGTCGAGGGCCCGGCGGGCGAGCGCCTCGCCGGCAAGCTCCTCCACGACTCGCAGAGCCAGGACGCGTCGGCCGTCGCCCGCTTCCTCCAGGAAGCCGCGCTCCTCCGCCGCCTCGCCCACCCGAACCTCATCCGCGTCGTCGACACCGTCAACGTCGGCGGCCGGCCGATGCTGGTGATGGAGCGGATCGACGGCCCCAACCTCGCCGAGAAGATCGCCCGCGACGCGCCGCTCGAGGAGTCGCAGCTCCTGGCGATCGGCCGCGGGATCGCAAGCGGCCTCGCCCACGCCCACGCCGCCGGCGTGATCCACCGCGACCTCAAGCCGGGCAACGTCCTCCTCCAGGACAACGACCCGGCGCCGATCCCCAAGATCGGCGACTTCGGCATGGCCCGCGCGAGCTCGCTCGACGGCGTCGATCACCAGGCGATGACGGTCGTCGGCACCCCCGACTACATGGCCCCGGAGTCGATCGACCCGCTCGCCGTCGACCCGCGCAGCGACCTCTACGCGCTCGGCTGCATCCTCTTCGAGATGGCGACCGGGCGCCCGCCCTACGGCGCAGCGACGCCGCTCGGACTCCTCCATCTCCACCGCACGGCGCCGATCCCCGCGCTCCCAGAGCACCTGAGCCCGGGGCTTCGCCGGCTGATCGAGCGCCTCCTCGCCAAGTCGCCGGGGGACCGCCCGCAGGCCGCGGAGCTCGTCGTCCAGGGCCTCGACGCGATCGCCGGCGGCGACGACAGCCGGGCGCTGGTGCTCGCCGACGAGAGCGACGGCCCGGCGCGCTGCACAGGCTGCGCCCAGCCGCTCCTCCCCGGCGTCGGCCTCTGCCTCGCCTGCGGCCTGCCGATGGCCGCCCTCGGCCGCGGCAACTTCACGGTCTTCATCACCGGCCCCGGCTCGATCGGCGACAAGTTCGAGACCCACCTCCGCGATCGCCTCTGCGCCTGGATCGCGGGCAACCCCGGCCTCTTCCTCGACGCCGCGCCGCTCGCCAAGAAGATCCCGCGCCTCCCCTTCACCCTGTGCACCGGCGTCGACCAGGCCGGCGCCGAGGCCCTCGTCGTCGCCCTCGAGCGCATGGGGATCGAGGCGATGGCCCAGCGCGGCGGCGCCTTCCGCCTCAAGGAGATGCGCAAGAAGTCGATGACCCTGACGGCGCGGCTGCTGGCGATCATCGCGGCCAGCGGCATGTACTGGGCGGTCAAGCTCATCTGGCTCATGCCGATCGTTCTCACAGTGACCGCGGGCGTGACGGTCTGGACCTCCGTGCGCAAGACGACCAAGGCGCTGCCGCGCCAGAAGACGTCGCGGCCGCCGGCGATCACCGCGGCGCTGACCAAGGTCGAGGCGATCGTCCCGTCGCTCGGCGCCCGCCGCCACCGTATGGCGCTGCGCGCCGTCGTCCACCGCTCCCTGGCGCTCACCGACGGCAAGGCCGGGGTCGCCGACCCCGCGGAG
>JAGQIT010001129.1 GCA_020431135.1 Myxococcales bacterium
CCCGAGACGTCGACGAGGAAGACGAGGTTGCGCGGCGGCGTGTTCTCGGCGGCGATCACCTTGCCCTTGACGCCGATGCGCGCGAGGTAGTGAGCGGGGTTCCACGGGCACACCGACAGCTCGGTGTGCACGGCGAAGCGGGCGTCGCCGGTCGGCGCCGGGTAGTCGTAGTCGAAGTAGTTGATCATCTCCTCGACGCGCACGGCGTCGATTGGCGGCAGGCGCCCCTCGCTGAGGAAGCGGCGGACGTTGCTGTAGGCGGCCGTGTCGACGTCGGCGGCGAAGGTCGAGAGCGGATCGTCGGCGACCGCGACGTAGGGGTTGTCGGGGCTGTGGGCGTAGGCCTCGCGGTTCGCCGCGCCGGCCTCGACGCGCGCCGACGGGCTCGCGGCCCCGGGGCGCCAGCCGGTCTTCGCGTCGCCGCCGAAGTTCACGCCGCGGATCACCCCGGTGAACTGCTGGACCATCTCTGGGATCTCGTCGGGGCAGCCGTCCTCGTCCTCGTAGCCGTTGCGGACCTCGGGATCGGCGACGCAGCGGTCCTCCGGATCCGGGATCCCGTCGCCGTCGGTGTCGGGGATCGGGCAGCCGTCCGTGGCGACGCCGGGCGCGTCGGGGCAGCGGTCGTCGAGGTCGTCGACGCCGTCGCCGTCGCGGTCGGTCGACGCATCGGCGGGCGCCGCCGCGGCGAGCGTCGGGGCGGCGGTCGCGGAGGCGAGCGCCTGGGCGTCGGCGGTCGTCGTCCGGGCGTGGGCGCAGCCGACGAGGGCGAGGGCGAGGGCGAGGAGGCTGCCGCGCAGCCGCGGGCGGGGTCGGGCGGGGTTCCGGTTCATGACGCCCGTTGAAGTAGGGACCTCCGGCGGATCGATCGGCGGTCGGTGAAATTTTTCTCCCTCGGGTCGACGCCGGGGCCCGGACGCGCGGCCGGGGCGACGCCCTCAGTTGCCGGCGGTCTGAGAACCGCGTTATCCATGGCTATGCCTCTCCCACCGGGTCCGCGCGGCTTCGCGCAGTCGATGCGCGTGGCGCGGGTCTTCTTTCGCGCGCCGATGCCGACGATGGCGGCGCTCCACGAGGACTACGGGCCGACCTTCTGCCTCAACCTCTTCGGCGATCGCGTGGTCTCGACGATCGACCCCGAGACGATCGGCAAGGTGCTGGTCGATCGCGACGGCGTCTTCGTCAAGGACTGGGTGACCCACGGCCTCGCCCGCTTCCTCGGCGACGGCCTCTTGACCAGCGAGAACCCGATCTGGCGGCGCCAACGCAAGCTGATCGCGCCGTCGCTGAGCCGCCGCCACATCGAGCGCTACGCCGAGGCGATGGCCGGCGCGGCCGAGCGCTACGCCGACAAGGTGCGCGCCGGCGACGTCGTCGACATCCACGCCGACATGGCCCGAGTCACCCTCGAGATCGTCGTCGAGACGCTCTTCGGCGCCGCCTTCTCGGGGGATCCGAGCGTCGTCGGCGCGGGCATCGACGAGGCGATGCACGACTTTGAGCTCCTCGTCCGGAGCTGGCGGCGGCTGGTCCCGGAGCGCGTGCCCCTGCGCGCGCGCACCCGCATGGAGGCCGCGAGCGCGGCCCTCCACGCCCAGGTCGATCGGATCATCCGCCAGCGGCGCGAGAGCGGCGAGCTCGGCGACGACCTCCTCTCGCGCCTCCTCGCCGCCCGCGATGAGAGCGGCGCGGCGATGGACGACACCCAGCTGCGCAACGAGGCCCTGACCCTCTTCGTCGCCGGGCACGAGACCACGGCCAACGCCCTGACCTTCGCCCTCAAGCTCCTCGCCGAGCACCCCGAGATCGACGCCAAGCTCAAGGCCGAGGTCGCCGAGGTCCTCGGCGGGCGGCGGCCGACGGCCGCCGATCTCGCGCAGCTCCCCTACACCGACGCGGTCGTCAAGGAGGCGCTGCGCCTCTACCCGCCGGCCTACATCATCGGCCGCGAGGCGACGCGGGCGACGGAGCTCGGCGGCTGGACGATCCCGGAGAAGACGACCGTGCTCGTGTCGTCGTGGGTCCTCCACATGCAGCCGAGCCTCTACGACGACCCGATGGCCTTCGATCCCCAGCGCTGGCTCGACGGGCGCACCGACGGCCTGCCGCGCCACGCCTACCTCCCCTTCGGCGGCGGCCCGCGGATCTGCGTCGGCAACCACTTCGCGATGATGGAGGCGAGCCTCGTCCTGGCGACCCTCGCCCAGCGCCTGCGCTTCGAGCGGACGGAGCGCGATCCCTTACCCCTGCAGTACGCGGTCACCCTGCGCCCGGCCCGGCCGCTGCCGATGCGCGCCCGCGTTCTCGCTTGACAGCTAGCGCCGCGGCGGTGCACCGATGATCGGTGCCTTGGCGTGTCGGTCCAGGTGGAGGCTTATGATGAACCA
>JAGQIT010001130.1 GCA_020431135.1 Myxococcales bacterium
CGATCGTCGCCGCGGTCGCGGTCGCGGTCGTCGTCCCCTCGCCGCTCTCCAAGGTCTCGCGGGCGCGCGCCCTGTAGTCGATCGCGGCGCCGCGGCGCGCCAGGTAGACGCGGGCGCGGTGGCGGACCTCGGCGTTGCCGTCGAAGGCGGCGGCGGCGACGTGCGCCTCGCCGTCGGCCTCGCGCGCCCACGCCTGGACGGCGAGGAGGCGGATCGCCGGCGCCCGATCGTCGGCGAGTTTTTTCAGGAAGCGCCGGCGGATCTCCGGCGGGGTCTGGCGCGGGGCGACGATCGCCTCGGCCGCCCAGCGCCGGGTCAGCGGCGAGCTCGCCGAGAGCGCGAGGGCGTAGACCTCGGGGAGGGTCGGGTCGCCCGCGAAGCGGCGGGCGAGGAGGCGGCAGGCCGCGCGCGTCAGGCCGGGCTCGTGGTCGTCGCGGGCGGCCTCCCAGAGGGCGCGC
This sequence comes from Myxococcales bacterium, assembly GCA_020431135.1. Taxonomy (GTDB): domain Bacteria; phylum Myxococcota_A; class Polyangia; order Nannocystales; family Nannocystaceae; genus JADJRG01. The sequence goes on from JAGQIT010001130.1 coordinate 459, forward strand.
TCGCACAGCGGGCTCGGCTGGCGGAGGAGGTCGGGGATCCTCGAGAAGATCGGGCTCGCCCGCCAGCGGTCGCCGAGGCGCTCGCACAGCGGCAGCGTCCGCACGAGGATCGGCGCGGCGTTCGGGCGCAGGTGGGCCTCGAGGATCCGTCGCGCGTTGTCGGCGATCACGCGGACGAAGTCGGTGAGGCGGACCAGCGCCGCCGCGGCGCACAGCGGGTCGAACTCGCGGGCGAGGCGGTCGAGGGCCGCGGCCCGGACGAAGCCGCTGCGCAGGCAGGTGGCGACGACGAGGGCGAGGCGGCGCTGGCGGGGCGGCAGGCGCTCGACGTTCTCGAGGTCGCGGACCTCGACCGCCGCGAAGCCGACCCCGCGGGCGCGGTGGAGGCCGCCGTCGCGGAGCGCCCGATCGAGGGCGAGGACGATCGCCAGCGGCGCGCCCTCGAGGGCCGCCTCGAGGCGGGCGGCCGCGGCCTCAGCGTCGGCGACGTGGGCGCTGAAGAGCGCCGCCGAGGTCTCGACCGCGACGAGCGTCGGAACTCCGCGGTCGCTGCTGTCGGCCCTGTGCACGCCGACGAGTATGCCCCGAGCACGCCCGCGCTCGCCTCCGCCGTGGCCGTCGCGGCGCCGGGGGTCTCGCGCCGAGTTCATCCCGCGTGCGGCCTCCTGAGTGAGGCGCTCGCGGCCGCGCGCGAGGTCCGTGCGGAGGGACGGACCCCGCGCTCCTGCGTCAGGTCTCAGGCGGGCGCCGGCGCCTCGATCTTGCGCGCCGCGAGGCCGAGGACCACGAGCACCAGGAAGCCGGCGAAGAGCAGCGGCGCGCCGGGGGTGATGAGCTCGAAGAGCGGCCCGGCGATCGCCGGCCCGGTGATCCGCCCGAGGCTCGACGCCGACTGGACGATCCCCATGTTGAGGCCCTGGTCGTCCTCGGAGCTCGCGCGCGAGACGAGGGCGTTGAGGCTCGGGTTCATCAGGCCGTTGCCGCCGGCGATCAGGGCGCCGCCGACGAGGAGCGCCGCCATCCAGTGGAGCGCGCCCTGGGCGAGGAGGCCGGCGGCCATCAGCGCCATGCCGAGGAGCAGCGTCCGGCGCTCGCCGAGGCCGTCGACGACGCGGCCGACCAACGCCCCCTGCGTCAGCGCGATCACGACGCCGACGTACGTGAAGAAGAAGCCGGTCTCGCGCGCGCCCCAGGAGTAGGTCGCCTCGGTGAAGAGGGCGAAGCTCGACTCCATGTTGGCGAAGGCGGTGAAGAAGCCGAAGGCGATCAGCGCGAGGGCGCCGATCTGGGTGCCGCGGAGGTCGCTGTCGAGGAGGGCGAGGAAGCGGCGCGCCGGCCTCGCGGCGCGGGCGGGAGCGGCCGTCGCCGCCGCGGCGGTGGCGCTCCGGGCCCGGCTCTCGGGGAGCCAGACCAGCGCCATCAGGAAGTTGAGGACGCCGAGCGCCGCGGCGACGAGGAAGGGGAGCTCGGGCATCGACTCGAGGGCCAGGAGGCCGCCGATGATCGGCCCGACGACGAAGCCGATGCCGATCGCCGCGCCCATCATCCCCATGTACTTGGCGCGCTCGGACGGCGCCGTGCGGTCGGCGACGTAGGCGTGGGCCGTCGAGATGTTGGCGTTGCACGCCCCGTTGACCAGGCGCGCGGCGAAGACCATCCACAGGGCGCCGGCGAGGCCGAGGAGCAGCATCGACAGCGACGAGCCGGCGATCGACAGGAGCATGATCCGCCGGCGGCCGTAGCGATCGCTGAGGCGCCCGAGGATCGGCGACATCACGAACTGCGCGAGCGAGAAGACCGTCGACAGCAGCGTCACCTGCCAGACCGCGGCGCCGAAGTGCTCGGCGTAGAAGGGCAGGACGGGGATGATCAGGCCGAAGGCGACGAGGTCGAGGAAGAGCGTGAACCAGACCGTCAGCAGCGCCCGCGCGCGCCCGGGGTCGGCGGCGCTCGTCGGCGCCGGGGTGGGGGAGGGCTCGTCTTCCATCGTCCTCTCGCGGCCTCCAGTCTCGCCGATCTCGCGCGGGTCGGCGAGCGTCGAGAACGCCGACCCGCTTGGCGTCTCCTCAGGGGCACAGGCGCGCGCAGATCAGGGGCAGAGGCCCGCGTAGAGGGGATCGTCGGCCGTCGCCTGGTCGAGGTCGAGGAGCCACGTCCGCTGCTGCGCCGGCGCGACCGCGTCGATCGTGGCCACCTCGTCGGCGGTGAACTGGCTGGCGTAGTTGTCGAGAACGGCGACGAGGGTCGACCACGCCGGCGCCGACGTGGCCTCGAGGACGACGCTGGCGTCGAAGGCGTAGACCGCCGGATCCTCGGGGACGGCGGGCTCGAGGATCAGCCGCGAGGCGACGAGGTGGACGTGGTCCGGCGGGATCCCGGCGGCCTCGGCCGCGGCGACGGCGAGGGCGCCGGC
>JAGQIT010000091.1 GCA_020431135.1 Myxococcales bacterium
GGCGGCGCCCCCGGGGGCTGCGCGACCGGCGGAGCGAAGCCCTCGGGCATCGCCGCCGGCATCGCCGAGGTCGGCGCGTAGGCGATCCCGTGCGGATCCGCGTTGCCCTCGCCGGTCACGGTGCCGCCGCTGCGCGCTGGCGCCCCGCCCGGCGGCGGCACGCCGCCTCCCGGCGGCGGCATCCCGCCCCCCGGGAAGCCGAAGGGCGCGACTCCGCCCCCCGCGATCATCGTCCGCCCCTTGCCGGCGAGCGGCGAGTCGATCATCTGCACGGTGATCAGCGAGTTCCCGAGGCGGATCGCCATCCCGGGGGTCATCTCGATCGTCGACACCCGTCTCCCGTCGAGGAGGAAGGAGCCGTTGGTCGAGCCGAGATCGACGTAGCGGAGAACCCCCGCCTGGAAGGTGATCTCGCCGTGACGACCGGAGACCTGGGAGTCCCGGAGGGCGATGTCGCCGATGTCGCGCCCGAGGGTGACCCGGTCGCGATCGGCGAAGGTCCGGGTCTCGGGCGGTCGGTCGACATACTGGATGTGCAGCGTGAAGGAAGCCATCGTCTCTCCGAGTCGCGCTAGGCTGGGGGCAGTGTCCCAAATGCACACTGCTAGGCGCAACACTCCGGCCGATCGAGCCGCCGCCGCGGCGCCCCCCCCTCCCCTGCCCCCCTGGGGCCCAAGCGAGCGCACCCGCCTCGCCGCCGCCCTGCGCGATGACGACGGCGCCCGGGGGCCCTGGGATCTGGTCGTGGTCGGGGCCGGGATCACCGGCGCCGGGATCGCGCGAGACGCCGCCCTGCGCGGCCTCCGGGTCCTCGTCCTCGAGGCGAGCGACCTCGCCTTCGGCACCTCGTCGCGATCCTCGCGGCTGATCCACGGCGGCGTCCGCTACCTCGAGCAGGGCGAGGTCGGCCTGGTCTACGAGGCGCTGCGCGAGCGCACCCGCCTGTACAAGACCGCCTCCCACCTGGTGTCGCCGGCCGACTTCCTCTTCCCGGCCTACGCCGGCGATCGTCTGCCGCTGTGGAAGCTCCGGGTCGGCCTCGCGCTCTACGACGCGCTCAGCCTCTACCAGAGCCGCCACCGCACGGTCGACCCCGCCGGCGCGCGGGCGCGCGAGCCCCTCCTCGCCGACGACGGCCTGCGCGGCGCCGTGATCTACGAGGACGCGGTCACCGACGACGCCCGCCTCACCCTCACGACCCTCCAGAGCGCCCGCCGCTACGGCGCCGAGATCCTCACCTACGCCAGGGTCGAGGGCCTCGGCCGCGACGACGCCGGCCTCTGGGTGCGCCTCGCCGGCGGGACCCTCGTCCGCGCCCATAAGGTGGTGGTCGCCGCCGGGCCGTGGACGAGCGAGCGCCTCCTCGGCGAGACCGGCAAGCACCTCCTCGCCCTGTCGAAGGGGATCCACCTGGTGATGCGGGCGCGCGACGTCCCCGTCCGCCAGCCGCTCGTCGTCCAGGTCCGCGGCACCAAGCGGATCGTCTTCGTCGTCCCCTGGGGCTCGCGGACGTACCTCGGGACCACCGACAGCGCCTACGAGGGCGACCCCGGGGCGAGCGGCGTCGACGAGGCGGACTACGCCGAGCTCTTCCCGCTGATCCGCCGCGTCCTCCCGTCGGCGCCGCTCGAGCGCGGCCGCGTCGTCTCCGCCTGGTCGGGGGTGCGCCCGCTGGTCCGCAGCGGGCCGCCGAAGCCCGGGTCGTCGACCGTCAACATCTCCCGCCGTCACCGCCTCGTCGAGAACGCCGACGGCGTCGTCGCCCTCGTCGGCGGCAAGCTGACGACCTACCGGGCGATGGCCAAGGAGGCCGTCGATCACGTCGCCAAGGCGCTGCGCGCCGCCGATCCCGAGCGGACGATCCCGCGCTGCACGACCCACCGCCTGCCGCTCGTCCCGGGGGCGCCGCTGACCGCCGAGGAGCTCCGCGACGACCCGCTGCTCGCCGACCTCGCGCCGCGCCACGGGCCCGAGGCGCGCGTCCTCGCCGAGCGCGCCCAGGCCCACCCCGAGCTCGCCGGGCGCCTCGTCGACGATCTCCCCTACCGCTGGGTCGAGGTCGACCAGGCGATCCGCTTCGAGGGCACCTGGCACCTCGACGACATCCTCCGCCGCCGCCTGCCGCTCGCCCTCACCGACGCGCGCCACGGGGCCGGGGTCGCCCGCCGGATCGCCGAGCGCCTCGTCGACGCCCGCGGCGGCAGCGGCCGCGACGTCGACGCGGAGATCGACCGCTACCGCGACCTCCTGCGCCGCGAGACCGGCTACGACCTCAACGACGCGGCCGGCTGAGCGGCGCCGTCGCGCCTAGAAGTGGTAGTCGAGGTCGTAGGGCACGCACTCGGGCTGCGGCTGGTCGACGCGGATCCAGATCATCGCCGCGTCGTCGAAGCCGCCGCACTCGAGCTTGGGCCGGACCTCGCCGTAGCCGCAGCAGCCCTTCTGGCCCTGCGGCGCCGTCGCGGCCTCGAGGTCGCCGCAGGACACCGAGGTGCCGCCCTCGAGGCATTCGGCGTAGACGCACAGCCGCGCCTGGCCCTTGCCGTCGACGACGCGGGTCGGATCGACGGCGCCGAAGATCGTGTCGTCGCCCTCGTAGACGTACCAGTCGACGTCGACGCCGCCCGCGACCGTCCCGCACAGGAAGCCGCCGGCCGAGTCGGCGTCGCCGATCTTGCCGAGGTCGTAGGCGAGCTCCTGGCTCTCGTGCGGCTCGGGCCCCGGGTCGTCGCAGGGGTCATCGAGCTGCTTGCAGCGCCGGCAGATCCCGTCGTCGTGGCAGTAGTGGGCGCCCATCGGCCCGCAGAAGGTGCCCTTGGGCTTGTTGGTGAAGGTCGGCTCGCCCGCGGCGCAGCTGTCGACGGTGCACTCCATGCCGTCGTCCGGGAGGTCGTCGTCGGCGGCGACGTAGACGATCTCGCCGGCCTCGCAGGCGGCCTTCTTGCAGTCGCCGGGTGTGTCCTCGGGCGGGTCGTCGTCGGCGATCACCTCGCCGCCGCCGTCGCCGTCGCACTGCGTCCGCCGGCAGTCGCCGACGACGTCGTCGACGATCGTCCCCTCGGGGAGCGGGTCGTAGGCGCAGGCCCCAGCCTCGCAGCGCGCCGCTCGACACAGGAGCTCCGGGCACGACTCGGGGCTCGCGCAGGGCGCGGCGGGCTCGGTCGTCCCGGCGCTCGTCTCCGGCGCGGTCGTCGTCGCGGTCGTCGCCTCGCCGGTCGTCGTCGCCGTCGTCGCGCCGGTCGTCACCTCGGAGGTCGCCTCCGTGGGGTCGCCGAGGGTGTCGCTGTCGCCGTCGTCGCCGAACCAGCAGCCGCTGGCGAGCGCCAGCGCCAGGAGGGACAGGGCGGCCGCTCTCGTCGGCTCTTGGGCTCTTCTTCGCGTCTTCTTCCGGTGGTCCATGGCTCCTCCAAGGTCGTCGTTCTCCCGCCACTACCTGTCCATGCCGCCATAACGTGGTCGTTCGGACAGCGCGTCTCCGACCGCTGATCTAGATCACGTCGCGGCGCGGCCGCTCGATCGCAGCCACGCGCGGGCGATCACGAGCTGATCGATGATCCGCTCGAGATCGGGGCGGTCCTCGGGATCGCGGGCGAGGCAGGCGTCGAGCAGCCCGGCGAGCTCCGCCCCGAGCTCCGGGCGCACCGTGCGAAACGACGGGTGCCGGCCCTCGCGCTTGCGCCGGTAGATCGCCTCGGCCGTCGCGCCGCCGAAGGGCGGCCAGCCGACGAGCATCTCGAACGTCAGCTCGCCGAGCGCGTAGACGTCGGTTCTCGGGCTGACGCGGGCGCAGGCGATCTGCTCCGGCGCCATGTAGAGCGCCGTGCCGACCCTCGCCCCCGGCGCGGTCAGCCGCGGCGCGTCGTCGCGGACGCCGAGGTCGACGGCGAGGCCGAAGTCGAGGAGCTTGGGCCGCCAGCCGTCGCCGTCCGGGACGAGCATCACGTTGCTCGGCGTCACGTCGCGGTGGACGATCCCCTGGCGGTGAGCCGCGCGCAGGCCGAGCGCGATCCCGAGGGCGATCTCGAGGGTCTCGAGGAGGCCGAGGGCGTCGCGCGGCTCGAGTCGCGCCGCCAGGGTGTCGCCGAGGAGCAGCTCCATCACGAGGTAGGGGCGACCGTCGGTGAGCGCGCCGGCGTCGTAGATCTGGACGACGTGGTCGTCGATGATCGACGCCGCCCGGCGGACCTCGGCGCGGAAGCGGGCGCGGATGACCCGGCGCTTCGCCCAGCGCCTGGCGATCACCTTGAGGGCGACCTCGCGGCGGAGGACGACGTGGAGGGCGCGGTAGATCTCGCCCATGCCGCCGCGGCCGATGTGGCCGAGGATCCGGTAGCGGCTGCCGATCATCGCCCCGAGCGGGAAGCCGTCGCCCGACTCGACGACCTCCTCGTCGCGGTTCTCATGGGCTGTCGTGGGCGGAGTGGACATCGGGGCTCCAGGGGCGCTCGAGATCTGCCGGCGTGGCGCCGGCGAGGATCCCGGACGGGCGGGCCGCAGCGGGGGGTATGGGGCTGCGACCCGCCTGCGGGACTCTTCGCGTTCGAGTTCGTGTTCGCGGGGGAGGGCGGACGGCCCTCTCACAAACATGTCCTCTTGGTCATGTGATTGTTTGAGACTCCCCGGGGCGCCGTCGAGATCGACGGGCGCCGCGCGACGGGGGCGAGGCTCCCGACGCGGGCGGGCCGCGGCCAAAAAGGGGCAGTGCAGGGCGCCGCGACCCGCCCGCGGGGAATTCTTCGGACTCGGACGGACTCAGACTCGAGCTCGCCCTCAGGCTCAGGCTCGGGCTCGGGCTCAGGCCGGCGCGCAGACGAAGTCGGTGCCGTCGAAGGCGCGCTCGTCGGTGCAGGCGTCGACCGACGAGCAGCCGCACACCCCGTTCTCCTGGCAGGTGTCGGCGTTGTCGACGTCCTCGCAGTCCGCGTCCGTGGCGCAGCCGCACGATCCCGCGAGGCAGATCGAGGCGCCCGGGACGTCGGCGCAGTCGTCGTCCGACGTGCACTCGCAGGCGCCGCTGTCGGGGTCGCAGGCCGGCGCGCTCGGGCTCAGGCACTGGGCGTCGGACGAGCAGGCGAAGCCGCAGCTCCCGTCCTCCTCGCAGATCGCCGCGCCGCGGCCGCAGACCGCGACGTCCTCGCCGCCCTCGATCGGCGGGTAGAGGAGCTCCTCGAGGAGGAGGAGCGCGCAGGGGGTCAGCGTCGTCGGCTCGGTGGCGCAGCGGCCCTCGCCGCCGCCGATGTCGACGCAGGCGCCGGTGAGGCAGTCGTCTTGGCTCGCGCACTCGGCGAGCCAGCCGCTCGTCGTGGCGACGCACTGGCCGTTGCTCACGCACGCGGGCTCGTCGCGGACGCAGCGGCTGTCGACGCAGTTGAAGCCGACGTCGAGGCCGTTGACCTCGCAGTCCCCGTCGACCTCGCAGGCCTCGAGGCAGCGGTCGGCCGCGTTCGGGCCCTGGGTGTCGCCCGAGCTCCCGCTCGAGTCGCTCGCCGAGCCGCTGCCGCCGGTGTCGCCCGTCGTCTCGCCGCCGCTGTCGCTGTCGGTGCCGGCGCTGTCGGTGCCCGTGGTCGTGGCGGTCGCCGACGCCGACGTCGCGGAGGGATCGACGGTCGCCTCGCTGTCACCGCCGCCGTCGTCGGATCCGCAGGCCAGGAGCGCGAGCGCGAGGACGCAGGCGAAGGGGTTGGGGGAGATCTTCGGGAGCTGTCGTGAGGCGGAGCGCATCGGGTAGTCCTTTTTGCTAGGCGGCCAGCGGCCGGCGCCTCCGAGGAAGAGCAATCCCCAGGCCGCGCCCTCTGCTCACGAAAAGCAGGTGTTCTTCGGGGGTTGGAGCTGCGCCTGGGGCCCGGTGCGACGCCGCGCCGGTGGCCGCGGCCGGCCATCGTTGGCCGCGGCCGGCACGGCCCGCGGGCCGTCGTCCGCAATCGCTGGCGGTCCGTCTCCGCGCTCGCTCGCGGCGCGATCGCCGGGTCGATGTGCTCACCTCACGTCACCTCGCGAGCGGACCTCGACGACGACGACGCCGACGCCGACGACGACGACGGAGGGTCGGGACTTCGCCCATTCGCGCCCCCGATCGATCGCGCGTAGCATCGCGGCTCACGCCCAGACCGCCGCTCCGGTCGTCGTCCCTCGGGTCCTCTACGTCGACGCGTCGACGCAGACGTCAGCGCGAGCGAGTCGACCCCCCCCTTGTTAGTCGCTCGTACAACCGCGCCGCGACCGACCCTGGCCGAGCGAACAGATCGACTTAGCCGACCGTGCAAAAAGCGACGACAGACCTCTGCGGCTGGTGGGTGCGCAGATCGATTCGCGCGTGGGCGCAAAAAAATCTCGCGTGATGTCGTGCGCCAGACCACGCCGAGACCACACATGAGACCGTTCGACGCGCGTCAGACAGCCTCTTTTGCGATTTGGTTTACGCGCGCGTAACGCCCTACGATTGCCTGTAGAACGTCGCTTCGCTACCTTGGGCGCCGCACCCGTGGAGCTGAAAATGTCGCAGCCCGCCAACACCCTCGCAACGCTCCCCGGAGAGGAGCTCGCGGAGGCCTCAAACACCTCCGTCGCTCTCCCCGACGAGCTCCACCTCCGCCCCGTCGACGGGCTCCCGAAGTGGTTCGGTCGCCGCCTCGCGTCGCTCTTCATGCGCTTCGTCAGCATGGAGGAGCAGCGCCCGCGCGGCCTGAGCTCGATGCTCACGCCGATCGCCGGCTACTTCCGCCGCGACCGCCACGTCCACCCGTCGGTCGACGCCGACACCTACCGCCTCGAGGTCACGGGCACAGGCGAGGGCGGCACCTTCGACCTCGCGGCCCTGCGCGCGCTCCCCTTCGAGGATCGGGTGTGCGTCCAGGAGTGCGCCGGCAACGGCAACCACATCATGGGCTCCGCCGGTCTTTGCGGCCAGGCGCGCTGGACCGGGCCGTCGCTCGAGACGGTGCTCGAGGCCTGCGGCGGCCCCGGCGACGCGACCCACTTCGCCTTCCACGGCCTCGACCGGATCCCGCTGCTCAAGAGCGGCTACCACTACGGCCTCTCCCTCGAGGAGCTCCGCCGGGCGCGGGCGATCGTCGCCGTCGAGATGAACGGCGAGCCGCTCAGCCGCCGCCACGGGTTCCCGGCGCGCCTCGTCGTCCCGAAGATCTACTCGATGTCCCACGTCAAGTGGCTCAGCCGGATCGAGGGCAGGACCTCGCCGCACATGGGGATCCACAACCGCCTCGTCTTCGTCAACAAGGAGCAGCGAGACGGCCGCTGGGTCCGCGTCCAGGCGCGCTGGATCGGCCTCAAGTCGGCGATCCAATACTGCCGCCGCGATCGCGACGGCTGGCTGCTCACCGGCTGCGCCTGGGGTGGCGACGCGCCGATCGACAGGATCGAGGTGACGACCGACGGCGGCGCGACCTGGCACGAAGCGCAGGTCATCACCCCCGACGAGCACTTCGCCCGCGACGCCGGCCTGACCAGCGACGACCTCAAGGGCGCCTGGGCCCTCTTCACCTACGCCTGGCGCCCCCACCCCGGCGAGTACCTCGTCGCCTCGCGGGCGACCAACGCCGACGGCGAGGTCCAGCGCATGGAGGAGGACCCGAACGTCCGCGGGCACTTCAACCAGACGCGGGTGAAGTGGCGGCGGGTCGTCGTCCCCGGCTGATCCTCAGCCGACACCGACGCGATGAACCCCGCCCCGCGCTCGCCGCAGGGCGGGGTCCCTTCATCGCGCCCTGCGGCCCCCCGCGGACTCGTCTGTCCGCGCCTCGCGGCCTTTCACGGGCTCGCGCGGCAGGTCGTCCGCGCGGCCCTCTCCGTCGTTCGCGGCGCCGAGAACCAGCCGCTCGCGCGCCCCTCGTGACCCCACGGCGGCAGTGAGGCCCCGCAAGCGTGGCGCGCGACAGGCGGGCGCCGAGGCTGCTACCGTTGGCCGCCATGACCGCCACCAAGGCCACGCCCTTCGCCCGGATCCTCGTCCCGATCGACTTCGCCGCGGCCTCCGACGAGGAGATCGAGTCGGGGCACGCGCTCCTCGTCGACAACCAGTACATCGACTACGCGCCGGCCTCGCGGCGGGCGCTCGACGTCGCCGCCAGCCTCGCCCGCCTCAGCGGCGGCACGATCCGCCTCCTCCACGTCACGCCGCAGCTCAACTACAACGCGCTCTACGCCGGCGCCTCGCGCAACATCGGCCTCAGCGGCGAGGTCATCAACGAGGTCCACCAGGCCGCGCGCGCGACCTCGCTGACCGCGCTCCAGACCCTCGCCGAGGGCTCCTGCGACGGCATCGACGTCGAGTACGAGGCGCGCCCGGGCGTCGCCCTCTACGCGATCCTCGAGGAGGCCGAGGCCTTCGACGCCGACCTCATCGTCCTCGCCGCGAGCGGCCGCTCGCGGGTCGCCCGCTTCTTCGTCGGCTCGACCGCCGACCGCGTGATCCGCCAGGCCGAGTGCCCGGTGATCGTCATCCCTGCGGTCGCCGACGACCACGGCTAGGGGGCTGTGACGCCCAGGTGCGCCGGAGTCGCGGCGTCGGAGCGGAGCGCTGAGGCGACGGCGCGCGCGGCCTCGAGACCGCGCGTCCACGCGCCCGCTGCCGCTCGCTAGCCCCACCCACCCGCGGCTCCGGCGGTGGTACCGTTGTTCGCGGTGCCGAGCCCCCCCGACCCAGTTCGCGTCGCTCGCTCCGGGGATCGGATCGTCGTCACCCTCCGCGGGCTCCTCGACAGTGCGGTCGGCGCGGCCCTCGACGACCGTCTGCGCGCCGCGCCGTGGGAGGAGGGCGACCGCCTGCTCATCGACCTGCGCGAGGTCACTGACTTCAATGAGGCGGGCGCGGCCTGCCTCCTGCGCACCCACGGGGCGCTCGTCGCCGTCCGCCCGTGCCGGAGCGCCTATCTCACCGACCGCCCGCGGCTCCGCGCGCTGATCTTCAAGATCATCCACGGCACACAGGACAAGAACACGCGACCGGTCGCGTCGCTCACCGCGGCCGACGCCTGGCTGCGCGAGGCGTCGGGCCAGGCCTTCGCCGACGTCTCCCTCGACCGCGCCCGCACGCTCCTCGGCCGCCTGCAAGAGCGGCTCCGCGACAGGAGGTCTACGCAATGAACCCGGCCGCCCCGTCGCTGCCGCTGCGCGCCTTGGCCCGGATCATGAGCGGGGTGAACTGGCTGTTCTACGGCTACTCGGTCCCGTTCATGGGCGAGCTCCTGCGCAGCTACGGCCTGCGCGGCGCGTCGACGCGCGGGGCCGCGTTGGCCGAGCTCGCGCAGCTCGTCGAGCGCGAGCTCGGCGAACGCGACGCGCACATGCTGATCGGCTTCGCCTCGCTGTGGAACGGCTGCATGATCTGCGCCCTCGGACATATCTACGCCGCGAACCTCGCCCACTTCCGCGACCGCGGCGAGCTCTTCCCGCTCGACGAGGTCGAGCTGCGCCGCGCGATGCAGACGGCGACGGACGCGGAGATCCTCGCCTACGTCGAGGAGCGGCTGACGGCCACCGACGACGCCCGCCTGCTCGAGCTCCTCCGTCACCTCTACGCGATCAAGCGGGCCGACACCGCGGCGCCCGACGCCGTCGACCGCGACACGGAGCTCCTCCACGCGGTCGCCTCGGCCTACGACTGGCTCAACCACTGCACCATCTACGCCGAGGGCGAGGAGCCGCCGGTGATCGCCTACTCCCAGCTCAACCGCCACTATCGCCTGCGTTCACGCTACGCCCGCGCCCGCGCGGCGGCGACGCAGCGGCGCTGAGCGAGCACGGCGACCGCCGGCCGCGACGAGCCCGCGACAACGACATCTGGGCCCCTCACGGGGAGCGACGCGGGAAGATGACGCGAGCCGTCGTGCCGACGCCGAGCTCGCTGTCGACGGTGACGGTCGCGCCCATCAGCTCCGCGTAGCGGCGGCTCACCGCGAGGCCGAGGCCGACGCCGGCTTCGCGGTCAGCGGCGGAGACCGACGCGACGATGAAGGGCTCGAAGATCGTCGCCAGGCGCTCGGGCGAGATCCCGATACCGGTGTCGCGGACGACGATCTCGATCGCCCGCCCGTCGTCGACGAGGGCGGCGCGGACGTCGATGCGGCCGTCCGCGGTGAACTTGCACGCGTTGCTCAGGAGGTTGCGGAGGATCTTGCGCAGCTTGTCACCGTCGGCGACGACGACGCCGACCGCCGACGCGGCCGCGACCTCGCAGCGGGTCCCCTTCGCCCGGCAGCAGGCGTCGAACTCGCGGACGACGCCCGCGAGCCAGGGATCGAGGTCGAGCTCGTCCTCGCAGACCACGACCTTCCCGGCCTCGATCCTCGAGAGGTCGAGGATCTCGGCGATGAGGTGGCGGAGGACCTCGCCGGCGCCGGCGATCCGCTCGATGTCGGCGCCGACCGACGCCATGTCGGCGTCGCCGTCGGCGATGCTCTCGCGGATCAGCTCGGTGTAGCCGAGGATCGCGTTGAGCGGCGTCCGCAGCTCGTGGCTGAAGTTCGTGAGGAACTCGCTCTTGGCCCGGCTCGCGTCGAGGGCCGCCCGCTCCGCGCGCTCGCGGACCGCGACCTGGCGCTCGAGCTCCGCCGTGCGCTCGGCGACCATCGCCTCGAGGCGCGCCTGGATCGTCTGCTGCTTGGAGACGTCGGCGGTCTCCCAGAAGACATGCGGCGGGAGGAGGGCGATCACCTCCTCGGCCTCGGCGAGGTCCCGTTGGGCGCGCGCGAGCTCCGTCTCCTCCGCGATCAGGAGGTCGAGCGCGGCCCCCGATCGGCGCGCGCTGACGCGGAGCACCTGCGGCTCGCCGCCGTCACCGATCGGGTGGACCCGCACCGTGCGCGTCGTCGACGGCGCCAGCTCGGCGATGATCTCCTCGAGGCGCCCGCGCTCCGCCGCGTCGAGCCCCCAGGCGGACGGCGGCCCGTCGAGGCGAAGGCGACGGGCGACGTCGTTGGCGACCGACGACGCGCCGTCGAGGACGCGTATCCAGCCGATCCCCGCGGCGCTGAGGAGCGCGCCGACCTCCTCATCCTCCATAGACGAAGCATACCCCGAGGGGCCGCCGCCGCCGACCGTCGCCACACGCGGGCGCGGGCGCGCAGACGCCCGCGTGCCGGGCCTCGCCTACTTCGGCGCGTCGGGGACGTCGCGGGCGCGGGCGTAGGGATCGCGCGTGTCGCAGGTCAGGCAGGGCTCCATCCCTGGCGACGTCGACTCGACCGGCGCCGGCGGTCGACGCCGCGGGATCGTCGTCTTGGCGATCTGCCAGCGGCCGCCGCGACGGGCGTGGAGGAGGACGACGACGCTGTCGCCGGTGATCGTCAGCTCGGCGAAGCCCGGGCGATCGCTGCGGTGGTCCGGGGCCAGGGCGATCCCCTGAAAGAAGGGCCAGGTCCGCGCCCCGGCGCCGCCGCCTCGGCTGCTCGTCCCGCTGATCACCTGGAAGACCGGGTAGTCGATCCACGCCCGGCTCGAGCGCTTGATCGCCGGGCTCAGGTCGGGCGTCACCTGCAGCGAGCGCTCGTAGGCGCTGAGCACCCCGGAGAACGTCCCCGACGCGATCGCCTCCTGCAGACCCAGCGAGTGGTAGAGGAAGCCGATGTCCGCATAGAGCCCGCCGAGGCCGTGGGGTCCGGCGCTCTCGATCGGGTGGTTGGTGACGAGGAGGCGCTCCGGCCCGCGGCTGCGCGCCAAGGCGTCGAGGAGCGCGCCCTGCTCGGCGAGCGAGCGCGCGGCCGCGTTCGCGGCGACCAGGCTGTCGGGGCTGCGCAGCCAGGCGCCGGTGTCGATCACCACGAGATCGATCAGGCCGTCGCCGTCGTCCTCGGCGATCGTGCAGCGCAGCGGCTCGCCGGTGCAGGTCGACACCCGCCGCGCCCGGCCCTGGCGATCGATCCTCGCGACGTAGTTGAAGGTCGGCTGCGGCCAGGCGCAGGCGACGTTCTCCGGGCCGGCGCCCTCGCAGACCCAGGAGGGCGCCGCCGGATCGACCGGCGGCTGGTCGCCGACCGTCTGGACGAGCGCCGCCTCGCTGAGGGCGTCGACCCACACCGTCTGCGAGAGCTCGCAGCGCCAGTCGTGATCGCCGACGCTGGCTACGCTCGCGCCACCGCCGGCGATGTGGGCCTTGGCGACGTCAGCGAGGGGCGCCGCGCTCGGGGCGATCGTCCCGTCGCAGCGCGCCGGCGTGCCGCTGCTCCCCGGCCACACGAGAACGCTCGGGATCCCGAGCTCCTGGGTCGCCGCCAGGCGCTCGTCGAGGCGCGCCGCGACCCGCGTGGCGTGGCGGCCCCCG
>JAGQIT010001131.1 GCA_020431135.1 Myxococcales bacterium
ACGACGACGACGACGGCGTCTAGGCCGCGGTACTCTGACACAAGGGACGACGAGCGATGGTCCACGAGCGCAGCGAGATTCGGAGGATGCGACCGACGCAGGCGTCGAGCGCTCCGACCCCGCTGCTCGATCTCGAGGGCCGCCTCATCGACCGCGCCAGGTCCGGCGACATCCAGGCCTGGTCGCGCCTCTACCAGGAGCACTTCGACGGGATCTTCAGGCACATCCTCCACCTCACGGGGGATCGCGACCTCGCGGAGGACCTGGTCCAAGAGACCTTCGCCAAGGCGATGGTGTCGCTGCCGCGCTTCCGCGGCGACTCCAAGCTCTCGACCTGGCTCTCGGGGATCGCGATCAACATCGTCCGCGGCCACTGGCGCCGGCAAAAGAGCGCGCGCAAGGCCCACGACGGCCTCGTCGCCCTCAACGAGGTCGCGCCGCCGAACGGCGCCGCCCCCGATCAGGCCGGCCTCCAACGCGCCCGCGCCGAGGCCCTCTACGGGGTGCTGAGCGAGCTCCCGGAGACGCTGCGCGAGGTCTTCGTCCTCCGCGAGCTCGAGGGCATGCGCGCGGCGGACGTCGCCAGCCAGCTCGGGATCTCCGAGGGCAACGTCAACACCCGGGCGAGCCGCGCCCGCGCCCGCGTCCGCAACGAGCTCGAGCGCCTCGGCTGGCTCCAGCCCAAGGCGTCGGCGTCGGCGGCCAGCTCGAAGGAGCGCGGGCGATGACCTTCGATCACATCGACGACGATCACGAGCTCGACGACTTCGTCGCCGGGATCAAGGCCGACGCCGAGCGCAGCGACCTGCGCCCGCGGCCAGACTTCGCCGAGGTCGTCCGCCGCGCCCAGGCGATGGCCCCCGAGGCGATCGACGACGCGGCGATCGACGAGGCCGCCTCCCTCGCCGAGGTCGTGCCGCTGGGCGTGAGCGCCGAGCCTGAGCCCCCCGCGGATCCGGAGCTCGACGCCTTCATCTACGACGTCCGCCTCCGCAACCAGGCGATCGCCGACGAGCGGCGGATGGCCGGGATCCCCGAGCTCGCGCTCCTGCGTGAGCGTCCGAGCTCGCGGCGGCCGCTCTTCGCCGGGCTCCTGGCGCTCGCGGCGGCCCTCGCCCTCCTCTTCTTCGTCGCGCGGCCGGTGCTCCTCGGCGGCGGCGCGGGCGGTGACGGCGCGGTCGAGGCTCAGCGCGTCTACGACGGCGCGGCGACCGGTCGCGCGATCGGCCCGACCGGGCCTCGCCTCGAGACGAGCGCCCCCTCCCCCGCCGCCTCCGCCGGCGAGGGCGGTCACGACGACCGCGCGGACACAACGACGACGCCCGCCGACGCACATGGCGTCGTCTCCGATGGCGTCGACCCCGAACGAACGACAGACGCTGACGCGCCGAGGCCCGCGAAGACCCGCCGCGAGATCGCGCCGGAGAGCGAGCTCGAGGCGCTCGATCGCCAGGCCCAAGCGGCGTGGCGCCGCGGCGATCTCGGCGAGGCGGAGCGCCTCCTCGCCGCCCTCACCGAGCGCGGCGGGACGAGCGGGCACGCCGAGCTCGCCTTCGGCGATCTCTTCACCCTCGCCCACCAGCGCGGGCGACCGGCGGCGCAGGCCCGCTACTGGCGGAGCTACCTCCGGGTCTTCCCGCGCGGGCGCTTCGCCGACGACGCGCGGGCCGGGCTGTGTCGCCAGCGCGAGGGGACGGCGGCCGCGACCTGCTGGCGCCGCTACCTCGTCCGCCACCCGCAGGGGAGCCACCGCGTCGAGGCCGAGGAGGCGCTCGCTCGGCAAGCGAAGCGCGAGGAGACGCGGTGAGCCGCCTCCTCGCGCTCCGCCTGCTCCTCGCGCTCCCGGCCCTCGCCTGCGCGATCGACTACACCGTCGCCAGCGCCGGCGGCTCGGCCACCGACGGCGACGGAGAAACCTGTCCCGATGGACAGTCCATGTGCGGCGAGCGCTGCGTCGACATCCTCGAGGACCCGGCGCACTGCGGCGCCTGCGGCAACGACTGCGGCGACGGCGTCTGCGCGGCGGGCTCCTGCGAGGCGGCCTGCACGGCGAGCTGCGACGGCGTCCTCGAGGTCTGCGCCGGCGACGGCTGCGTCTGCCGCCCCGGCCTCGAGCGCTGCGGTGAGACCTGCGTCGACACGGCCCACGACCCCGATCACTGCGGCGCCTGC
>JAGQIT010001132.1 GCA_020431135.1 Myxococcales bacterium
CGCGGCGCTCGCTGTGGCCTGCGGACCGACGACGCTGACCTCCGAGAGCGCTGGCAGCGAGACCGACAGCGGCGGCAGCAGCAGCGCGGGCGCGACGGAGACCGGCGTCGACGAGGACGGCTGCCCGACGCCGGCGGAGTCCTGCCGCGGCGCGCCCCTCGACCTCGAGGCGGTCGCCGCTGGTGACGGCGGCTTCGCGGTCGCCGGCGACGAGGTCCCGGCGGCGCTCGGCGACGTCAACGGCGACGGCCTCGACGACCTCGGCTTCGCCGGCTTCGTCGTCTTCTCGGAGCCGCACCCAGGCGCCCTCAGCGATGACCCCGCAGAGCTCGCGGCGCGCGGCTTCGCCGTCACCTGGTCAGCGCCCGCGGAGCCGCCGCGCGTCGAAGGAGCCGGCGACGTCAACGGCGACGGGTTGGCGGACCTTGTCGCCGTCGACGGCGAGAGCCGCCGCGCGTGGGTGATCTTCGGCAAGGCGGACCTCGCCCCGGTGACCCTCGAGGCGGTCAGCGCCGGGAGCGGCGGCTACGTGCTCGACGGGGTCAGATCGTTCGCGGCGCGCCTCGGCGACGTCGACGGCGACGGCCTCGCGGACCTGGCTCTGCGCCCGGCGGACACATACGACACGATCGCGGTGTTCTCGGGCAAGGCCGACGGATCACCGGTCGATATCGCGGTGGCGCCGGCCCTCGAGGTGATCGAAGCCGA
The DNA here is from genome assembly GCA_020431135.1 of Myxococcales bacterium. GTDB lineage: Bacteria > Myxococcota_A > Polyangia > Nannocystales > Nannocystaceae > JADJRG01. The sequence continues at coordinate 709 of JAGQIT010001132.1, forward strand.
TGATGTCCGCGCTGCGGACATCGACGGCGACGACGTCGTCGACCTGGCGCTCTGCGGCGCCGGCGACGGGACCGAGCTCATGGTGCTCTCGGCGCCCGCTGGCTGGGAGACCGCGACACGGAGCGCGATGGTCTTCGGCTGGTGCTGGGGAGGCACCACCGCCTTCGACGTCCGCGATCTCAACGGCGACGGCGTCGTCGACGTCAGCGTCCTTCAGTTCGTCAGCGAAAATAGCGAGGTTCGTTCGCTCTTCTTGGGACCCATCGCCGAAGCCGAACCGCTCCTGAAACCGCCATATGTCCACTGCGGCGTGCGAGGCTGCGTCGTGGCGGACGTCACAGGCGACGGCTCGGAGGAGCTCATCAACGCAGATTTCCGCGGTGACGTCGTCGGTGACGCTTGGGTCGCGCCCCTGTCGACGATCCCCCCGGCCATGGGGAGCCACGCGAGCCCTGCGCCTTGCGAGGAGTCGACGGCGACGCTCCTAGCCTCGGCGTCCGCGAACCCGCCGCCGTACCTCCTGCTCTTCGAGCCCCTCGGCGACGTCAACGGCGACGGGCGCGTCGACCTGTACATGCGCGGCGCCTCGGCCGTGATCACCCGCGTCTGCGATCTGCCGGCCGGAGGTTAGGGAGCGCCGTGAGGAGCCGACCGTGCCGGCGCCCGGCCGCGGCCACGCTCCTCATCGTCGCCGAGCGCTCGACCGCGCCTACGGCTTGCTGCAGCTGCCGTTGGCGCAGGTGAACGTGACGCCGTTGTAGTACCAGCCGTAGCGGTTCCAGGGGTCGCTGTCGTTGTTGATCAGGATGTCCTCGGCGAGGCCCTGGTAGTCGGTGTTCTCCTCGGCCGCGCCGAAGCCGAAGTCGGAGTTTGTGACCTTGATGCCGCTGAGGCAGTTGAGGCCGCAGTCGTCGATGAAGAGGCCGCCGCCGCCCTCGTAGGACTTGCTGCCGGTGGTGTGGTTCTTGTGGATGATCGAGTCGGTGATGTCGCAGACGCTCGGGCCCGTGCAGCCGTAGGAGAGGGCGAGGCCGCCGCCCGTGCCGGCCTGGTTGTCGAGGAAGACCGAGTTCTTGATGTGGACGCGGCCGTGGCTGGCGATCGCCCCGCCCTCGCGCACCGCGACGTTGCCCTCGAAGACAGAGTCCTCGATGAAGATGTCGGGGTTCTTGCCGCCGTTGTTCGAGCCGTCGATGTGCATCCCTGCGCCGTAGTCGGCCTTGTTGTCGTAGAAGTGGCAGTTTCGGACCGTCAGCTTCTCCTGGGCGCCGTAGGTGTCGTTCACCGAGATCGCGCCGCTCGACGCGATCTTCCAGCCGCTCGGGATCTTGGCGTTGCAGTGCGTGAAGCCGAAGCCCTCGACGAGCGCCGCGCCGTCGTCGAGGTCGAAGTAGAAGCCGCCGCCGTCGATGATCGTCGCGTCGGGGCCGGCGCCCCGCAGGGTGATGTCGAGCGTCACCTCGATCTTCTCGCTGTAGGTCCCCGGACAGACCTCGATCACCGAGCCGTCGGTCGCCGCGGCGAGGCCGGCCGTGAGCGACGGGAAGCGGGCGGTCACGTCGGGCTTGACGGTCACGATGATCGGGTTTTGCGGGTCGTCATCGCAGTCGGCGACGAAGTCGGGCACGTCGCCGCCCGTCGTCGTGTCCTCGCCGCCCGTCGTCGTCGTGTCTT
>JAGQIT010001133.1:0-2509 GCA_020431135.1 Myxococcales bacterium
CCGAGGACGAGGTTGGCGATCGTCAGATCGTAGCTCGCCGCCCCCATGCCGAAGACGTCCTCGAACGACCCGCCCTTGAAGTAGACCCGGTTGCGCCACTCGGGGCGCACGCGGGTCTTGGCGAGCTCGATCAGGGTGTCGTCCGGCTCGATGGCCAGGACCCGCGAGCTGTCGTCGAGGCGCGTCAGCAGCTCGGTGGTCAGGCGCCCCGGCCCGCTGTGCAGGTCGAGGACGAACTGCCCTGTCCCCGGGGGCAGGTTACGAAGGATCAGCCGCGCGAAGCGATCGTGCCAGATCGGCGCGATGTCTCGATCGACGACCCGTGCGACCCGACGATCGCGTAGGGACCTAGAACCTCCGCCTGCTGTGCTCAAGGGGACTCGGGCTGGCGCGCGCCGGGAGAGAGAGTGAGAGAGAGACGTCGAGAGCGGGGGGCCGGAGCGGGCGCGTTCGCTACGGACGGACGACGACGCCGATCGTGTAGTTGCTGCCGGAGCCGTTCATGACCGCCTTGTCCTTCGAGTCGCAGTCGGCCTCGACGTCCGAGATGCAGTAGACGAAGTCGAAGTTCACGACCCAGTGGCGATCGGTGATGTTGGCGCTGACGCCCGAGTCGGTGAACGACAGGCTGTGGAAGAAGCCGTCGAACGCCATCCCCATGCCGAGCTTGCCGTTGGGGTTGGCGCTCACCGAGGCCGCGCCGGAGAGCGTGTTGTACGAGAAGTAGAACTTGTAGAAGCACGCCGGGGCGTTGCAGACCTGCTCGACGTCGATGTTCGGGTCGCCGGCGGAGCCCCACGACGCGGTCGTCGCGTTGGTCCGCTGCGTGGTCCCGGGCTTGAACGTCGCGTCGGAGCCCATGAACGTCTGGGTCACCGAGTAGGCGCCGCCCGGCTGCGACATCTGCGGCGCGCAGTAGGGGACGTGGGCGGTGACGGGGCCCTGGATGAACGAGGTGATCCAGAGGTGCAGGCCGTACTCCTCGCTCGGCGCGACGGTGCCCTGGATCGAGCAGTTGTTGGCGTCGATCGACACGCCGGTCGGGAAGTTGCCGTTGCCGAGGCCGCCGCGGTACTCGCAGGTGATCGGGTCGTCGGTGCCGCCGACGAGGACGCCGTTGTCGACGAGGTCCTGGAGGGTGACGCCCGGACCGACGCAGCCGTCGGGGTAGACCTCGAGGAGCTTGTCGCCGTCGACCTCGAGGCGCGGGAAGACGTCGAGGGTGCCGCAGTCCTGCGGGTACTCGACGCCGTCGGAGTCGGTGGCGATGACGTTGAGGGGGAACATGCCCTCCATCGTCGGCGTGCCCGAGATGATCCCGGTGTTGGCGTCGAGGGTGAGCCCCGGCGGCAGCGGATCGACGGCGGTCCAGACGAAGGGCGGGTTGCCGACCGCGGCGGAGACCTGGAGCTGGTGCGAGTAGGGCTCGCCGACGATCGCGTTCGGGAGGAAGGGATCGCCGCAGATGACCCCGCCCGGGAGGATCTCGATCGACCCGCAGGAGACGACGCTGACCTGCGCCGGCTCGTTGGAGTCGCGGACGGTGATCTCGATCTCGAAGATGCCGACCTCGGTCGGGACGCCGCTGATCTCACCGGTCGCGGGATCCATCGTCAGCCCCGGCGGCAGGTTGACCGCCGACCACATCAGCGGATCGACGCCGAACTCGTGCTCGGGCGTCCAGCTGTAGTTGACGTTGAGGTACCCGGACGGCGGCGACTCACACTCGACGGTGACCGGCTGCGGGAAGGCGTACGGCGCGAGCTCGTCGCGCTGACAGCCGGTCACGGCGAAGAGGGCAAGGCCAAGGGTAATAACGCGGTTGCTGGGTCTCATCGTCGTCCAACTCCGGGTGCTTATCGGAGCGCAGGAGGCACACGGGGGCCACCTAGGGTCGCTCGCGGCAGGGTATCATGAGCATATCGCGCACGCTACGCGCCGACGCAAGGAAGTGGCGCCCGCGGCCGGTGACTCGAGGGCCGGTCCGGCTCGCAAAACCGCACCTCGGCGGGCGCGCGCGGCCGGCCGTCCCTGCCGCAATCGCTGACCGCTCGTGAACGTCCGCCCACGGGCGACGCGCGGCGAGCTCGGACGACGGCGAGCAAACCGGCGCAGCAGCCTCCTACGAGGCCGCGCCCCGGACCTGCGCCGCGACCTCGTCCGCCTCCTTGGGGATCGACGCGGTGAGGACCTCGGAGCCGCCCTCGGTGCAGAGAACGTCGTCCTCGATCCGGATCCCCCGGACGTCGGCGAAGGCGGCGAGGCGCTCGCGGTCGAGGGTGCGATCGCGGTCGAAGGGGCCGCACAGGCGCTCATCGGCGAGGATCGCCGGGACGTTGTAGAAGCCGGGCTCGATCGTGACGAGCATCCCGGGCTCGAGATCGCGGTCGAGGCGGAGGTAGGCGAGGCCGAACTGCCCGCTGCGCGCGCGCCCAGGGCCGTAGCCCGCGCGATCGCCGAGATCCTCCATGTCGTGGACGTCGAGGCCGAGGAGGTGGCCGAGGCCGTG
>JAGQIT010001133.1:2572-4130 GCA_020431135.1 Myxococcales bacterium
TCGACGAGGCCCTGGGCGATCACCCGCGACGCGAGGAGGTGGAGATCGCGGTAGCGCGCCCCCGGCTTCACAGCGTCGATCGCGGCCTTTTGCGCGCCGAGAACGACCTCGTAGAGATCGCGCTGCGTCGCGCTGAAGCGCCCGGAGACCGGCCAGGTGCGGGTGACGTCCGAGGCCCAGCCGTGGTTCTCCGCGCCCGCGTCACAGAGGAGGAGATCTCCCTCGGCGAGGACGTTGTCGTAGGTCGTGTTGTGGAGGACCTCGCCGTGGACGCTGACGATCGAGCCGTAGGAGGGCTCCATGCCGCGGGCGGCCATCGCCCCCTCGATCGCCGCGACGACGGCGTGCTCGCGGATCCCCGGGCGCGTCGCGGCCATGCCGGCGAGGTGCGCCTGGCGGGTGCAGTCGGCGGCGATGGACAGGTGCTCGAGGGCCGCGTCGTCGTGGATCCGCCGCAGGTCGATCATCGCGTCGGCGAGCTTGGCGTCGCGCTCGTCGAGCTTCGGCGGGCCGGCGTCGGCGGGCTCGTGGAGCCCCCACGGCCGGCCGAGGCGCGCGGCCTGGCGGTGGCGGGTGACCGGATCGACCGCCGGCAGCGTCCCGACCTTGGCGCCGCCGCCGAGCTCGTCGAGAACGCCGTCGAGGTCGGCGAGCGGGCGGATCCGGTCGACGCCGGTGGCCTCGCGGATCGCCTCGGCGCCCGCGGTCTCGCCGTGCCAGAGCGCGTCGTCCGGCGCGGGCGGGACGACGAAGAGCTCCCAGCGCCCGCCGAAGCCGAGGAGCACGGCGTCGGCGAGGTTCATCCCGACCAAGTAGAGGAAGTGGCTGTCGGCGCGGAAGCGGAAGATGTTGGCGGCGTAGTTGCGCGGCCGCGGGGGGCCGGCGACGAGCAGCGCCGGCTGACCGCCGAGGCGCTCGCTCAGGCGGCGGCGGCGGGCGGCGTAGACGGCGGGCTTGTGGGGCGGCAGAGACGACGACATCGCGCCCGTTGTACGCCTTCCGCTGCGGCGGCGAAAGTGACCCGCCGACCCGTGACGGCGCCGTGACGCGCCGCCGCGCTCCTCGAGGCGGCCGCCCCCAACGTCGGCATCGGCACGCGCCCCGACGCGGACGACGAGCCCGAGGGCGGCTGCGCCTCCGGCGTCGGCGCTACGCGGTGGGCGAAGCTAGGAGAGCAGATAGGGAGACACGAGAAGTCGACGCGCCTCCGGTCGACTTCGGGCGCCAGCGCGCGCGTCCGCGCGCAGACGCGATCGCGTGCGGCTCCTCAAGCGCGGGCCGCGTTGCTATGGTCGGCCGGCGCTGTGGCTCAAGACCCTCGGGAAAAGCGGAGCCGCGAGCCGCGGCCAGAGATCAAGGACCTCCGCCGCCGCCTCGTCCTCCTCGATCGCCTCCGCGGCCGGCCGCTGCGCGCGGCCGAGGGCCTGATCCTCATCGACCTCGACGCGGACGACGGCGCGCCGACGATCCGCGATCCCAAGGCGCTCTACGACGGCTGCGCCGACGGCTGGCCGGCGACGGCGACGATCGCCGCCGCCGTCGCGCTCGCCGAGCCGCC
>JAGQIT010001134.1 GCA_020431135.1 Myxococcales bacterium
CGTCGCCCTGCCGCACCTCGTCGCCATCGCCGACGTCGACGGGCTCGCCGGGCACCTCGGCGACCGCAACCTCAGCGACGGCCTCCGCCTCGGGGTCATCGAGGCGCTCGCCCGCATCGCCGACGACGCCGCCCTCGACCACCTCCGCGCCTTCGGACGCGACGAGGAGGAGGACGAAGAGCTCCGCAAGGCCGCCTGGCGGGCGGTCCGACGCGGCCAACGGCGGCAACGCGCCGCTAGCAAACCGCCCCGCCGCAGCCGCTGGGAGGTCCAACCGTGAGCACCGATACGAGCAACCCGAGCGAGACCCCTGAGCGCCCCGAGGACGAGGTCGCCGACGAGCGCACGCCCGTCGCCCTGAGCTACCGCGGCGCCTCGCAGGTGATCAGCGACGAGGGCGGCAGCCGCCTCGCGCTCTTCGTCAACCGCGAGCGCGACCCGGTCCGCCTCAAGGGGACGATCAAGGCGCCGCTGCTGGTCCGCGAGGCGCTGAGCTGCCTCTACGACGTCGTCTCCTCCGACTTCCGCTACGTCCCCAAGGACCGCAGCGCCTACCTGGCCTACCAGCGGATGAAGAAGAGCGCGGCGGGGCTGAGCGCGTGGCAGGCCCAGCAGGCCTACTACGAGTGGATGGCGCGCAACGATCCGCTCGCCTTCCTCGTCCTCGACCCGGTCGTCACCGTCCACCCCGACGCGCTGCTCTTCGAGGTCTTCTCCAAGGACGAGGGGACCTACGCCCAGCTCGCGATCGACCGCGCGGCCGTCGACGTCGACGGCGACGTCACCTGCGGGACGACCAACATCGACTACTCGAAGGACCTCTTCGACGGCGTCCAGCGCATGCGCTCCTACCGGGAGACGCGGATCGACATCGGCGACGCGCAGGTCGAGGTCGCGACCGCGACCGGCGGCGGCGAGGCGTCGGCGATCGAGAAGCAGATCAACGTCCCCGACACCTGGCTGCGCGGCTTCTTGCAGGTCCAGTCGGCGGCGACGCTGCCGACGACGGTGGTCAAGATCGCCGCGATCGACCTCTACAACGTCCTCCGCAAGCTCCGCCTCCACAAGGACGAGAAGAAGAAGGGCCGGGGGATCCGCGTCGAGCTCGTCCCCGGCGAGGCGCCGCGCCTGGTCCTCGAGCCCTGGGAGGAGGTCATCACCACCGACGCCGGCAAGTTCGCGGGGAAGACCCCGGCGATGATCCGGATCTGGGGTCGCCGGCGGCTGATGCTCCTGCGCCGGCTCCTGCCCTTCGCCGAGGAGATCGAGCTCCACCTCCTCGGCTCGGGGCTGCCGAGCTTCTATGTGATCCGCGCCGGCGCCGTCCGCCTGACCCTCGGGCTCAGCGGCTTCACCAGCGCCAACTGGGCCCAGGCGGTCGCCTTCGACCTCCTGCTCCCGCGCGGCGGCGCCGACAAGACGCAGGATGTCCTCGCGGACATCCTCGGCCACCTTGCGGGGTCGCACGCGATGACCGCCAAGGCGCTGGCGAAGGCGAGCGGCCACAAGGAGAAGGAGGTGCTGCGCGCCCTCCAGCTCGGCTGTCAGCACGGCCAGGTGATGTTCGACCTCGCCGGCGGCGTCTACCGCCACCGCCCGCTCCTCGGCGCGGCGATCGACGCCGGCCGCCTCGAGTTCCGCAACCTCCGCGAGCGCGTCGCCCACGACCTGATCGCGGCCAAGGCGGCGAAGATCACCCAGGAGAGCCAGGTCTACGGCAGCGGCCTCGAGATCACCGGCGAGGTGAAGGTCAAGGCCGACCGCCGCGAGTACCGGCCGCAGATGACGATCGCCGACGACGGCCGCGTCCGCAAGGCCGAGTGCACCTGCTCCTTCTTCCGCAAGCACAAGCTCAAGGAGGGCCCCTGCGCCCACCTCATCGCCCTGCGCCTCGTCCACGCGATCGAGGAGCAGCGCAAGAAGAGCGAGCGCGGCGACGCCCGGGCGAAGGTCGTCGTCGAGACCCGGACCTACGCCCGCCGCCGCGGCGAGGACGAGCGCGAGGAGGTCGTCCAGCTCGCCCTCGATCGCCAGCGGATCAAGGTCCGCTGGGGTGAACGCGGGGCCAGGCAGCGGGTCCAGAGCCTAGTCTTCAACTCGGTCGCCGAGGCGCGCGCGGCCTTCTTCGCCCGGGCCGATGAGCTCGAGGCCGGCGGCTACCTCGACGAGGCGGCGGTGTGATCATGGCGACGCGAAACGACTACAGCCGACTTGTGGACCTCTGGCGCGGCATCGACCAGGCCGGGGGCATCGACAAATACGTGCAGAAGCAGCTCCAGGAGCGCGGCTACCTGGTCGAGCGCAAGCCCACCGACACCATGTCGAAGGCCGAGCTCGCGCGCTACAAGAAGCAGCTCAAGGACGAGGCCGCCGAGCGCAAGCGCCTGAAGAAGGAGTCGTGGCTCGCCTACCGCGCGACCCACATCGTCCACCTCGGCGAGGGCGTCTTCTGGAACGACGACCTCGACTTCGACCGCTGGGACCTGCGCAACCCCGAGGAGCGCGCGGCGGAGAACGAGCTGCCGAAGCTCGACAACCCGAAGGAGCTCGCCGAGGCGCTCGGCGTGTCGGTGGCCGAGCTGCGCTGGCTCGCCTACCACCGCGACGACGCGACCTTCGTCCACTACCGCCGCTTCACGATCCCCAAGCGCAACGGCAGCGAGCGCGCGATCTGGGCGCCGAGCCCGAAGCTCAAGGGGATCCAGCGCTGGGTGCTCCGCGAGATCGTCGAGCACCTCCCGGTCCACGGGGCGAGCCACGGCTTCCTCGCCGGGCGCTCGATCAAGACCAACGCGACCGCGCACACCGGCGCCGAGATCGTCGTCAAGGTCGACCTCAAGGACTTCTTCCCGACGGTGACGCTGCCGCGGGTGAAGGGGATCTTCCGCCGCGCCGGCTACCGCGAGCAGGTCGCGACCCTCCTCGCGCTCCTGTGCACCGAGGCGCCGCGCGAGGTCATGGACATCAAGGGCAAGGTCCACTTCGTCGCCCTCGGCCCGCGCTGCCTGCCCCAGGGCG
>JAGQIT010001135.1 GCA_020431135.1 Myxococcales bacterium
TCGCGCGAGCTGCTAGCCTCTGGGGCCCTTGCGCTCCGTGGTCGCAAAGCTCCGCGCCCTCCTCGGCGAGCGCCTGCTCGCGTCGCCGTGGATCCGCCGCCTCGACCGGATCTCGTTCCTCGGGACGCTCGACTACCACCCGTCGAGCCGGCGCGCGACGAGCCGCCTCGAGCACTCGCTCGGCGTCGCCGCCCTCGGCATGCGCCTGTGTGAGGACCTCGACCTCGACGCCGGGCTCAGCCGGCCCTTCGTCGCCGCCTGCCTCCTCCACGACATCGGCCACTTCCCGCTCTCGCACGCCGCCGAGCCCGGCTTCGCCCGCGCCCTCGGGGTCGCCCACCACGGGGTCTCGGAGTGGCTCGTCTGCGGCAACGGGGCGATCGAACGCGGCCGCACGCTGCGCCCGGATCTCGAGGCCGCGGGGATCGATCCCGAGCTCACCTGGGGCCTGATCTGCGGCGAGGCCCGCGACCCCGCCTACGCCGAGCTCGCCGCGGTGATGCGCGCGCCGATCAACCTCGACACCCTCGACGGCATCGTCCGCGCCGCCCGCTCCTTCAGGATCCGCGGCCTCCGCCTGCCGACGCCGCTCTTCGCCCGCGGCGACGACGGCGAGGTCCGCCTGCGCGCCGCCGCCCTGCCGACGATCGACCGCTTCTGGCGGCTCAAGGATCGGGTCTACGGCGAGGTCATCACCCTGCCCTCCAACATCCTCTGCGAGGCCGGCCTGTCGTCGGCGGTCGCCGAGCGCTTCAGCCGCGGGATCTTCGCGTCCTTCGAGCGCTTCGACGACGCGTCGATCGACGGCCTCGTCCGCGATCAGGTCGTCGCCAGCGGCCTCGATCGCGGCGACGACGAGCGCTTCCACTTCGTCCCGCGCAGCGACCGCGAGGTGCTCCTCAAGCGCGCCCGCAAGCTCTACTACGTCGACCGCCGCGCGCTCCCCGACGAGCGCGGCCTGCCGCTGCGCCAGTGGTCGTCGCGCTACCGCCACGAGCGCCAGGAGATGGTCCTCGTCGCCAAGGACGACGGCGATCAGCTGCCGCTCCCGGGGCTCGATCCATCCCTCGCCGCGGAGGCGCCCGAGCTTTGAGAACGCCGCCGGACTACCGCGCCCTGGCGCCGACGATCGGCGTCGATCCGGCCGCGATCCCGACGATCATCGGCTCGGCCGCGCGCTCGTGGGCGCGCCTCGGCGAGGCCCGGCGCTGCCTCAGCGAGCTCGACGCGGACGCCCCCGAGGGGGTCGCGCTCTTCGCCCTCGGCTCGCTCGGCCGCCTCGAGGCCTCTGAGGCCAGCGACCTCGATCTCGCGGCGATCTACCGCGGCGACGCGGCGACGGCCGCCGCCGCCGACCAGCGCCGCAGCGAGGCCGCGACCCGCCTGCGCGCCCTCGGCTTCGAGGTCGCCGACAAGACCTTCGCCCGCGCCCTCGACCTCGACGCCCTGGTCGCCGACGTCGGCGGCCGCCAAGACACCTGCGACCACCTGACGTACCGCGCGCTCCTCCTCACGGAGGGCGCCTGGGTCCACGCGCCGGCGGTCGCCCGCGGGATCCTCGACGCGATCTTCCAGGCCTACACGCGCGGGACGATCGCCAGCGGCCGCTTCCTGAGCGCCCTCGGCAACGACCTCCACCGCTACTACCGGACGATCTGCGTCGACTACCGACACAAGGTCGAGGTCGCCGGCAAGGGCTGGGCGCTGCGCAACCTCAAGCTCCGGCACTCGCGCAAGACCTGGCACCTCGCCAACCTCGTCCTCTTCACCTGGGCCTCGGAGGTCGACGAGGACGCCCGCGAGGGCCTCATCGCCGCGCACCTCAGCGAACCGCCGCTCGCCCGCATCGCCGCCGGCCTCGACGCCCTCGGCGCGGCTCCCCTCGCGGGGCCGCTCTTCGTCGCATACGAGCGCTTCCTCGCCGCCTTGGCCGATCCCGAGGCGCGCGCAAGCCTCGACGCCCTCGACCACGAGGCGCGCACCGAGTCGGCGCTCTACCGCGACCTCCGCGGCAACGCCGATCGCCTCGACGACGCCGCGCAGGCGATCGCGCTCCATCTCCTCGAGAATCACCAGCGGTACATGATCCGCTTCGGGCTGCTCTAGCTGCCCGCGGCCGAGGTCGTGCGTGGCCTCGCGCAGCGAGAGGCCCACATCGCGTGCGACAGCCGTGCTAGGAGTTGCGCCGCCCCGCTGACCGCGATGCCCAGCGACCCCGCAGCGACGATCGTCTTCGATCTGATCGGCGTCCTCGCCGAGCCCTCCTGGCGCGAGCTCAGCGTCGACATGTCGCTCGATCGCTGGCGCCTCCTGAAGACCGGGGAGATCACCGACGAGGCGTTCTGGTCGGCGGAGGAGGCCGCCGCCTACCGCCGCGTGCTCCGCCTCCGCCCCGATCGCGTCGCCCTCCTGCGCGAGCTCAGGGCCCGCGGCCGGCGGATCGTCGCCGCCAGCAACCTCGCCTCCGGGTGGGCCGATCACCTGGCCCAATCGCCAGGTGGGTCGCTCGTCGACGCCTGGGTGATCAGCGCCCGCGTCGGCGCGGCGAAGCCCGACCCGCGCTTCTTCGCGGCCCTCGCCGCGGCGGCGCCCGTCGGCGCCCGCTTCATCGACGACACGCGGGCGAACTGCGCAGCCGCGGCGGCGGCCGGCTTCGACGCCCGCTGGGCCTGGCCGGGGCGCGACCTCGCGGCCCTCACTTCTTGAACTTGAACTCGGTCGCCGGGCCCTCGGCCATCGGATCGATCTCGATGTTCTCGTCGCCCGTGCTCTTCGGCTTGCGCTTGAGCGTGATCGACAGCGGGTCCATGCCGGCGCTGATCGTGTGGGTCTTCTCGTAGGGGAGCCGACCGCCGCTGACGATCTTGATCTTGCGCTTGCCGGCCGCGATCGCGTGGGTGCCGGGGACGTCGCCGATCTTCTTGCCGTCGACGAAGAGCGTCCCCTTGCCGTTGACCTCGAAGTTGACCTCGACCGCGTCGGCCGGGACGTCGCCGCCGCCGGTGGTCCCCGTGGTCCCGTCGTCGCCGGTCGTCCCGTCGTCGTCGCCGGTCGTCGTCCCGTCGCCGGCTGTCGTCGTCGTCGTGTCGCCGCCGGTCGTCGCCCCGCCGGTGCTCGTGTCGTCGCTGCCGGCGTCGCTCCCCTCGCCCTTGAGCGCCGCGAGGCGGGCGTTGGCCTCGACGTGCTCGGGATCGAGGGCGAGGATCTGGTGGTAGGTGGCGATCGCCCCGACGGTGTCGCCGTTCGCCTCGAGGGTCTTGGCGTTGGCCAGGAGGGCGCCGACATCGGCCGCCGGCGCGACGTCGATCGGCTGCGGCGCGGTCGTCGTCGGCTGCGGCTGCGGCATCGGCGGCGGCGGCCCGAGGCCGAGGAGCTCCGGCTTGAGGAAGAAGATCCCGCCGACCACCGCGGCGACGAGGATCAGGAAGATCAGGAAGCCGCTGCCGCTCCTGTTCTCCTCGGCTGCCTCCGGCACCGGCTCGCTGAGCGTCGCCCGCCCGGAGGACTCGGCCGCCGGATCGTCGGCGACGGTCCAGCCGCTCGATGACGACTTGGGCGGCGAGATCGCGAGGTCGCCGATGGACGGCAGCTTCTTGCCCGACTCCGACGGCGTCTCCCGGCGGTCGTCGGCGGTCTCGGTGATGCTCTCGGCGAGGACCGGCGCGGCCAGGCGGGCGTCGGCCGAGGCCGCGGCGTCCGGGACCGCGTCCTCCTCCTCCTCCTCCTCGTCCGCGTCCCCCTCGTCCTCGAGGGCGTCGCTCATGTCCTCGGCGTCGTCGTCGTCGTCGGCCCCCGCCTCCTGCGGGAGCGGGACGTAGCCGCGGAAGAGCGCCGCCGGGACGCTGTCGATCAGGAGCTCGACGATCTCGTTGGCGTCGATCGGCCGCGCGTCGGGATCCTTGCTGAGGCAGCTCTCGATCAGCTCGATCAGCTCGCTCGGCAGCTCCTCGTCGGTGACGATGTCGGCGAGCGACGGCGGCGTGTCGTTGATGTGGTTGTAGATGACCTGGGCGTCGGTCCCGGTGAAGGGCGGGCGCCCGGCGAGCATCTGGTAGAAGAGGCCGCCGAGCGCGTAGACGTCGGTCCGCGTGTCGAGCGGCTTGTTGCTGATCTGCTCCGGCGCGAGGAAGCGCGGATCGCCGCCGGTCGGCGCCTCGATCCCCTGGACGTGGCCCTCGACGAGCTGGACGAGGCCGAGGTCGAGGATCCGGACGATGCCGCGGGTCGGGTCGCTGTCGTCGACGGCGACGAGGATGTTGTCGAGGGTGATGTCGAGGTGGAGGAGGCCGCGCAGGTGGGCCGCGCCGAGGCCCTTGAGGAGCTGCGCGGCGATCGGCACGAACTCCTCGATGCTCAGGGCGCCGCGGCGGCCGAGGAAGCTCTCGAGGGTCTCGCCCTTGACGAATTCGGTGACGACGAAGACGCCGCGGCCGGGGTCGCGGCCGTGGTCGATCAGGGCGCCGATGTTCGGCGCCTCGAGGGTGCTGAGCGAGCGCGCCGCCTGGTCGAAGCGCGACGCGGCCTCGCTGTCGCCGGCCCAGCTGACGTCGAGGAGCTTGACGACGACGTCGCGGTGGAGGCTGCGGTGCTCCGCCAAGTACGTGGCGCTCCGCAGACCACGGCCAAGAACCTTCGAGATCACATAGTGGGTGCCGACAGTGCGCCCGATCAGCAGGTCTGGGGAGGTTGGTGATCTGCTCTGCGTCATGCCGTCTCGCATCGGGTCCGACCGGCAGACCGGACCTGCCCCCCCAGCACCGCGCAGGGGCACCGCCGAAAGGTATCACAGGGGCGCCAATTGCCACCCATTCGCGGATCAACGCGCCGCGCCTCGAGTCGGCCTGCGGCGCGCAGGGGCCGGGTCGGCGAGGAACGGCGCGCGCCGTGCGTTTGTGCGCGCCGCGGCGGTCAGCGCAGCGCAGCGCAGCGGCGCTCAGCGGCGCTCGTCGGCGCAGCGCGCCCGGCCCTGCGCGAGCCGATCGAGGCGCGCTGTGGGGCCAGCGACCCCCTCCTTCGGCTCCCACACGCGCTCGATGTAGTCGAGGTTCGCCGCGGCCCGAGGGTGCGCCGGCAGGCGGAGCGACGCCGCGAGGGCGAGGACGCCGATCGCGATCCCGAGGAAGAGCGCCGCCCAGGCGCGCCGCGAGCCGCGAGCGATCCGCGCGAGCCCGACGAAGGCCGCCGCCCCGGTCGCCCCGCCGACGAGGAGCGCGAGCGGCAGATCGCCGACGCCGAAGAGCGACAGCAGGTCGTAGGGCTCCGCGCCGTGGCGGGCGAGCGGCACGAAGACCTCTCCCAAGGGCACGTTGATGTTGGTCGGATCGAGATGCGGCCAGAGGTTGGCGGCGAGGCCGTTGAGCACGAGCGACCAGGTCGCCAGCGCGACCGTCAGGGCGAAGAGCCACGGGCGCGCGCGACCAGCCGTGAGCGCCCACGCGAGGCCAGGGATCATCGCCGGCAGGGCGACGACGACGTAGCGCGGGCCGATCCGCCAGCC
>JAGQIT010001136.1 GCA_020431135.1 Myxococcales bacterium
TTGCCGGTCGGGTTGTTGGGGGCGACGGCGACGATCCCCCGGATCCTCGGCTGAGGGCGCGCGAGGGCGTCGCGGAGATCGCCGAGGTCGACGTGCCAGGCGCCGTCGTAGGCGAGGCGGTAGGGGACGAGGGCGACGCCGGCGAGGTCGGCGATGTAGCCGAGGAGCGGGTAGCTCGGGGTCGGCACGAGGAGCGCGTCGCCGGGGTCGCAGAGGAGGGCGAAGAGATCGGCGTAGGCCTCGCTGGTCGCCGCGAAGATCGAGACCTGCGCCGGGTCGACGGCGTCGCCGCGGCGCCCGTAGTAGGCGGCGACGGCCTCGCGCGCGCAGCTCAGACCGCGGGCGAGGGGCGCGTAGGCGGCGTCCCCCGGATCGCCGATCGCCGCGTAGACCTCCGGCGGGTGGCGGAGCCCCGCGGTCGTCGGGTTGGAGGCCGTGAGATCGAGGAGCTCGCGGCCGTCGACGCGCGCGGCCGCGGCCGCGATCGCGAAGGGCGACGGGGCGACGGGCCAGGCGGTGCGCCGGGAGAACACGGCCGGGGTTGTAGCAGCCCGCGGCGGGCGGTCGCTGCAAAAGCTCCGCGGAGGGGAGAGGGGCGGCGGCGGGGCAAGTGAGCGCGGCCCGTGCCCTCGCGGTAGATGTCGAGCTTCGCCGTCGTTGACGAACATGACAGTGAGGCGCGTGGCGCCAGAACGCGCGGTACGCCTAGCACAGCCGAGCTCTGACGAGGCCGAGTCGTCGAACGCGCGGACAGCAAGCTATGCCGGCGAGGCGTAGCGATCGGCGGTCGCTGGATCGACGCGGCGCGGGGCCGCGGCCGGGAGGAAGATCGTGAAGCGCATGCCCTCGCCGAAGGCCTGGAGGTCGAGGCGGCCGTTGCTCAGGCGGATGATCCCGTCGGCGCGCGCGAGGTCGAGGCCGAGGCCGGGCTGGCCGCTGAGGCGGTGGAAGGGGCGGCGGGCGATCCCCGCCTCGACCTCGCTCATCGGCCGCTTGGGCGTGTTGATGTCGATGCGGATCCCGAGCTCATGAGCCGCCTCGTAGGACGCGCGGATCGTCATCGCCTCGCCCTCGAGGCGCTGGCCGGCGAAGGCGAAGAGCGAGGTCAGGGCGTCGACGAGGCGGCGGCGATCGGCGAAGGCCGGCGGGATCCCGGGCTCGCTGGTGAGGTCGACGACGAGCCCGGGGCGGCGCTGACGGGCGCGGTGGATCGACTCGGCGAGGAGCGAGGCGAGGGCGACGCGGCCCGGCTCGAGCTTGAGGCGCCCCTCGGCGAGCGCGGCCATCTCGGTGAGCTCGCCGAGGGTCCCCTGGAGATGGCCGGCGCCGGCCTCGATCGCCCGCAGGGTGTGGGTGACGTGGGTCAGCACGCAGGTCTGGGTCGGGATTTCGAAGCGCTCGCGCAGGGTGTCGGTGAGGCGCAGCAGGTCGGTGATCGCGACCAGGCTGTCACCGGCCTGGTTGATGCCGACCACCGCATCGCCGCAGCCGTAGAGCAGGCCATCGAGAATCGCCGCGGCGACACCGCGGGGGTCGTCGGTGGGGTGGTTCGGCTGCAGGCGCACCGCCATCCGCCCGGGCAGGCCGAGGGTGTTGCGGAAGCGGGTCACCACCCGGCGGCGGGCGGCCACCAGGATCAGCTCCTGGTTGCGCATCAGCTTGCTGACCGCGGCGGCCATCTCCGGCGTGATGCCCGGCGCCACGCGGGCCAGCGTCTCGCCGTCGGTCTCGTGGCGGAGCAGCCACTCGCGGAAGTCGCCGACGGTCAGGTGGGCGATCTCGGCGAAAGCCGCCGCGTCGTGGGTGTCGACGATCAGGCGGGTGATCTCGTCGGCCTCGTAGGGCACCAGCGCCTCGTCGAGGAAGCGCGACAACGGCACCTCGGCGAGGGCGAAACGGGCCGCCATGCGCTCGGCCTCGCTGGCGGCAGCGATGCCGGCGAGGGCATCGCCCGAGCGCGCCGGCGAAGCGGCCGCCAGCAGCGTGCGCAGATCGTCGAAGCGATACCGGCGGTGGCCCGCGGTGTGGTGGTAGCCCACGCCGCGCTCAGTCGATGAGGTGAATCGGGTGGCCGGCGGCGAGGCCCAGCTCGTCAGCGGCGCGGCCGCAATTCACGGCGATCTCGACCAGCCCCATGCTGTTGCGGTACCAGCACGGCTCGCCCTGGGCGACTTCCGAGAAGACGCGTGCATGGCGGATGCGGCGGCCGCTCACGTCGATGCCCTTGTCCGGCGCCACGGCATCGGCGCGCAGGCC
>JAGQIT010001137.1 GCA_020431135.1 Myxococcales bacterium
CGGCGAGATCGAGGCGGCGCCGGCCGACTCCCGGGTGCCGCAGCGGATCCGCCGGGCGGTTCTCCGCGGCCTCGACGTCGATCCGGCGGAGCGCTGGCCGAGCATGGCGGCGCTCCTCGCCGAGCTCGAGCGCGATCCGACCCGCGCCCGGCGACGGGTCGGCCTCGTCGTCGGCGCGGCGGCGGTCGTCGGGCTCGCGGCGCTCGGCGCGACGCAGTGGCGGGAGAACGCGACGACGGCGGCCCTCGAGGAGTGCCGCGCCTCCGAGCGGGCGATCGAGGAGTTCGTCGACGAGGGCCGGCGGGCGGCGATCCGGGCGCGGCTCCTCGGCACCGAGGTCAGCTACGCCGAGCGCAGCGTCAACCACGCCTTCGCGGCCCTCGACGAGTTCGCGGCCGGGTGGACGGAGGTCCACGCCCGGTCCTGCGAAGGGGCCGTGCGTGAGCGGACGATCGCGCCGGCGATGATGGCCCTGCGCGAGCGCTGCGCGGCGCGGCAGCTCGACGAGGCCGAGGCGATCGTCGAGGTCCTCGAGGGGGCCGACGCGACGGTCGTCGAGCACATCGGCGGCCTCCTGACGAGCCTCCCGGATCCCGCGCGCTGCGACGACCTGAAGGTACTCGCCGAGCTCGAGGACGAGCTCGATGACGCCGGGTCGGCGGCGCGCGAGGAGGCGCTGCGGGCCCGCCTCTTTCGCGCCCAGGCGGAGCTCGACGCCGGCCGCTTCAAGGAGGCCAAGGCCCGCGTCGACGCGCTCCTCGACGAGTCGGAGGCGGGCGTCGACCGCGGGCTTCGCAGCGAGATCCTCGTGACCGCGGGGCACACGGCCTCGCAGCTCGGCGAGCTCGATCGGGCCGAGGAGCTCTACCTGCGAGCGCTCGACGACGCCTTCGCCAGCGACCGCGTCGGCGTCGCCGCCTCGGCGGTCAACGGCCTCGCCGGCGACGCGACCTACCGCCGCGGGGAGATCCGCGAGGGCATGCGCTGGAGTCGGATCGCCGCGGGCCTCGTCGAGCGCGCCGACGAGCCGGCGCTCCGCTTCCAGCACGCCCTCCTCCGCGCCGGGATCGCCAGCCAGCGCCGGGCCTACGCCGAGAGCCTCGAGCGCTACCAGGAGGCGGTCGCCCTCGCGTCGGCGCTGCGCCTGAGCCCCGTGTCGCGGGCGTCGCTGCGCACCAACCTCGGCAACACCCTGACCTACGTCGGCCGCTTCGCGGAGGCGAGCGCCGAGCACGGGGCGGCCGAGGCGATCCTCGTCGAGGCCTACGGCGTCGATCACCCGGAGCTCGGCTCGATCGTCGCCAACGCCGGCGTCACGCACATGTTCGCCGGCGAGGTCGAGGCCGCGACCCGGGACTACGAGCGCGCCGTCTCGCTGCAGGCGCGCTACCTCGGCGAGCGCCACCCCTTCTTCGCCATGACCCTGCAAAACCTCGCCTCGGCCAAGCTCGAGGCGGGGGACATCGACGGAGCCTACGCGAGCGCGACGCGGGCGCGGGCGATCCTCGCGGAGACGGTCGCCGACGACGAGTTCTTCGTCGGCTACGTCGCCAGCGGCCTCGGCGACATCCAGCGGCGGCGCGGCGACGCGGCGGCGGCGAAGGAGAACTGCGCCGCGGGCCTGACGATCCTCAGCCGCTTCCTCGGCGAGGATCACGTCCACCTGATCTACCCCTTGCTCTGCCTCAGCGAGCTGGCGCTAGCGGAGGGCGACGCCGCGGCGGCGCGGACGATGCTCGCGCGCGCGGACGGCCTCCTCGGCGACAGCGTCGACGTCTCCGAGGCGGATCGCGGGCACGTCGCCCTCGCCCTCGCGCGGGCGCTCGCGGCGACGGCGGAGCGCGAGCGCGCGCGCGCGGCCGCGGCCAAGGCTGAGGCCGCGTTCAAGGCGGCGGGTCCGGCCTACGAGGCGCTGCGCGCGGAGGCGAGGGCGCTCGCGGAGACGTCCGCCGCGGGGGCGGGCGGGGCGTAGAGCGACGCTGAGGCCGCGCGGCCCACCGTCGGCGACCTCTAGAGGCGTCCGCGGGTGGCCGAAGGCGCGCGGGGCCACGCGGAGCTCATCGCCGCGTCGGCTGTGCGAGGGGACATGTCTGAATATGCACCGTCACTCCGCGGCGCGCGGGACCCGGTGGTCGCGCGAACATGTGCGCGTCAAGTCGCCGTCGTGTCGCTATGATGCGGTCCGTGAGACCACGGGACGGGCTCGAAAGCGGCCATCGACGGCGCG
>JAGQIT010001138.1 GCA_020431135.1 Myxococcales bacterium
TCGCCGGCGACGACGAGGTCGCGGTAGGCGTCGAACTCGCGGTCGACGAGCATCCAGGTCTCCTCGCGCGGGCGCCGGCCCTGGAGGTCCGGGCTCTGGCCGATGATCCAGTCGACCCCGGCGTCGACGATGGCGGCGCGCTCGCGGTCGAGGAGGTCGATGAGATGCGCGCGGGCCAGGTCGCGGAGCTCAGCCGGCAAGGCCGCGCTCCGATCTGCCGCGGCGGAGCAGGAGCTGGTGCCAGCAGTGGCGGTCGAGGCTCTCGAGGGCGTGGTCCGCGGGCCAGCGCCGGCGCAGATCGCTGAGGAGGTCGCGGGCGTCCTGCCAGCGGCGGTCGCGGAGGGCCGCGGCGACGACCTTGAGGGGCTCGCGGGTCGCCGCCTTGTTCGCGCGGTCGTCGTCCGCGTCGCCGGCGAAGACCTCGTAGATCTCGACCTCGCGGTCCTTGCCGCGGATCTCGGTGGCGCCGAGCGGCCGGCTCTGGGCCTTAAGCGCCTCCGGGAGGTCGGCGTAGATCGGCCCAGAGATCAGGAGGTCGGCGTCGAAGTCCCGGGTCAGGCGCTCGATCCGGGCGGCGACGTTGACCCCGTCGGAGATCCCGGTGAAGTCGAGGCGATCGGCGGCGCCGACGAGGCCGAGGATGATCGGCCCGCGGTGGACGCCGACGGCGATCCGCGGGAGGAGCGGGAGGTCGAGGAGGCGGCGGTCGGCGAACGCCTTGGTCGCCTCGATCATCGCCAGGCCGGCTGACACCGCGTCCTCGGCCCCGCGCGGGAAGAGGGCCATCAGGCCGTCGCCCATGAACTTGTCGACGACGCCGCCGTGGTCGTGGATCGCCGGGACGATCGCCGCGAAGAACTCGTTGATGAAGTCGAAGGTCTCGCCGGGGCTGAGCGCCTCGGCGAGGCGGGTGAAGGAGCGGAGGTCGGCGAAGGCGACGGCGACCTCGCGCTGGATGTGGTCGCCGACGTGGGCGTCGGTGACGTCGACGATCTCCGCGAGGCCGAGGAGGCGCTTGGGGACGAAGCGCTCGAAGGCGGCGAGGAGCTCGAGCTGGCGGTGGTGGAGGCGGAGGTTGTCGAGGGCGACCGCGGCGTTGTGGCAGAAGACCTCGAGGAGGTGGTTCTCCCAGGTCGACAGCGGCGACGCGGTCTCGATGTAGACGGCCGCGCACGAGCGGTCGCGGTAGCACAGGCCGAAGACCGTGTAGCACTCGCGGTGGATCGCGTGCTGGGTGCGGATCGCCTGGTTGAGGTCGCGGAAGGCGGCCTCCTCGAGGTGCTCGGCCGCCGGCTCGCCGACGTACTCGCGGAAGCGGCCGGTGCCGGCGAGGAGGCGCGGCCGGTCGCCGCCGCCGAAGAGGCGGCCGCTGACCTGGACGAACATCGCGCTCTGGCGCGGCCGCAGGAGCGCGGCGATCTGGTCGAGGAGGCCGCGGAGGAACTCCTCGAAGGAGCGGCGCTCGAAGAGCGTCGCCGAGGCCAGGACCACGCGCTCGAGCCCCCGCTTCTGGGCGTCGATGACGCAGAGGTCGCGGTAGGAGCGGAGCGCCCCGACGACCGTCGTGACCAGGCGCTTGGCGGTGAGCTCGGTCTTCGCCCGGTAGTCGTTGATGTCGTACTCGAGCATCACCTGCTGCTCGGGCGCGGTCCCGGGCTGCCCGGTGCGCAGGACGATGCGGACGAGGTGGTCGCGCCGCTCCTCGCGGATCCAGCGGGCGAGGGCGAGGCCGGCGTGCTCGCTCTCCATGACGACGTCGAGGAGGACGAGCGCGACCTCGTCGTTGCCCTCGAGGAGTGTGCGGGCTTCGGCGCCGGTGTAGGCGCTGAGGAGTTCGATCCCCCGCCCCTCGATCCGGAGGTCGGCGAGGGCGAGGCGGGTGATCGCGTGGACCTCGGGCTCGTCGTCGATCACGAGGACGCGCCACGGCGGATCGTCGGCGTGGGGGGTCGCGCCCTCAGAGGTCGCGAGCTGCTCGTCTTCGTCGGCGAAGAGCAGGGCGTCGTCGTCGTGCTCGACCATCGCGGGGGTTCACAGTAGCAGAGGGGAGGGTCCGCGCAGCCGTGATTTCGGGCTCTACGGGGCGCTCTAGGCAAATTTGAGGGGTGTCCACTCCGGTGGACAAGGCCGCTGCGAGGGGGCGCGGGCGAGCGTCACTGCGCCGGCGCGCGGGCCGACGTGGGGGCTGGCGCCGACGCCCGGCGGCGGAGGAGAACGACGCCGTCGTGCTCGTCGAGGACCTCGAAGGTCCGGCGCTTGAGCGCCTCGAGGCGGCGCTTCTCCTTGTCGCCGAAGCGCCAGGCGCCGAGGAGGAGGTAGTCGGCGTCGCGGATGTCGGGCCAGCGGTAGAGCCGATCGCGGTTCGAGAGCTGCGGGCCGATCTCGCTCGACGCCGCGACCGACGCGTCGGCGGGGATCGCCGCGACCATCTCGCGGACCCGGTCGGCGCGCAGGCGCAGGCGCGCGTCGGGGTGGCGGGTGAGCGGCTGCCAGCCGGCCATGAAGGCGTCGTTCTCGACGAAGACCCCGAACTTCCAGCTCGTCAGCAGCGACGCCGCGACCATGCCGGTGAGCAGGGCGGGGCGCAGGCGCGCGGCCGTCACCCCGAGCGCGCGCAGGCGGGCGTCGTCGCCGAGGCGGGCGAGCGCCTCGGGGGTGGCGATGAAGAGCATCGGGAAGAGCACCGCCGAGTACTGGAAGTTGAGCGCGAACATGTTCGGCCGCGAGGCGAGGCCGATGAACACGAGGCCGTAGAGCCAGAGGATCCGCGCGCGCCCGGCGAAGAGCGGGAGGAAGAGGAGCGGGAGGAAGAGCTGGACGAAGAAGCGGAGCTTCTCCTCCTTGCACAGCACCTGGAGCGCGTAGATCGGGTTGGTGGCGAGGTTGAGCACCAGGCCGCTGACCCCCTCGTCCTTGCGCGGGATCATCTCCGAGTAGAAGTCCGCGTAGCCGTAGACCTTGTCGCCGGTCATCATCAGGCCGCTGTCGGGCATGACCGCGAACTTGACGAAGGCGAGGTAGGCGAGCGACACGCCGATGATCGCCGCGCCGGTCCGCGGCCGGCGCTCGAGGAGCGCGTAGGCGCCGATGAAGCAGGCGAGCAGCGCCATGTCCTCGCGGCAGGCGAGGAGGAGGGCGAGGGCGAGCCACAGCCAGCGGCTGCGCGTGGCGACCAGGTGGACCGCCCACATCATCAGCGGGATCGCCAGGGCCAGCGAGTGGAAGTCGAACATGTTCACCCCGTGGAGCGCGGGGTGGAGGGCGTAGAGGCCGGCGAGGAGCACCCCGAACCACGGGTTGCCGAGCTTGTGCTTGGCCAGGAGGTAGAGCGGGAAGACGCCGGCGCCGAGCCAGAAGGCCTGGATGATCAGCAGGGTCTCGGCGTTCGGCGCGAGCGCGTAGACCGGGACCAGGAGCGCGAGGATCGGGTCGAAGTGGGCCGCCCAGTGCTTGCCGTAGGCGATCACCGACGAGCCGAGGAAGTCGCCGTGGAGGGTCCTCCAGAGGATGTTGTCGTAGATCCCGAGGTCGAAGACCTGGGTCCAGATGTTGCGGTGATCGATGAGCGCGAGCTGGGCTACCGTCGCGCTGTAGCCGACATAGATCGCGCTCACGAGGGTGAGCGGCAGCCACCGCGGCGGCGCCTCGACGAGGCGGCGGAGGCGGGCCCGCACCCGCCCCCAGCGGCGGCTGAGGTGGAAGGCGCCGATCGTCGCCGCGATCCCGCTGAGGCCGGCGTAGAGGAGCGTGAGGTTGGGGTGCTCCGACTCGATCTTCGCCGCCTTGAGGGCGCCGGCGAAGGGGAGGGCGAGGAGGATGAAGAGGTCGCGGTTGAGCTCGCGGGCGACGACGGCGAAGCGCAGGCGCGGCTGCGCGCGGCGCCGGCGGTTCCACACGAAGAGGTAGAGGACGAGGAGGAGCGCCGCTGTCGTCGCCATCGTCCCGAGGAGGCCGAGGCGCGCGCCGGGGGTCAGGTTGTTGCGGAAGACGTAGGCGGCGAGGCGCGGGTAGACGAGGGGCCAGAGGAAGAGCGCCGGGGCGACGCCGATC
This sequence comes from Myxococcales bacterium, assembly GCA_020431135.1. Lineage (GTDB taxonomy): Bacteria > Myxococcota_A > Polyangia > Nannocystales > Nannocystaceae > JADJRG01. The sequence continues at coordinate 4,051 of JAGQIT010001138.1, forward strand.
GCCAGCGTCCACGGCAGCCAGCCGGTGAGCGCGTCGATGACCGTCGCCAGCCAGCCCTGCGGCGCGTCCTCGCGCTCGGGGCGCTCGGGGGGGCGGGCGCTCGCGTCCGCCTCCGCGGCGGGGGCGGCCCTGTCGGCGCGGGTCTCGGCCGCGGGCGCCGGGCTCTCGTCGCTTCGCGTGCTCATCCGCCGGGTGCCGAGGGTACGGCAAAGGCACCCGCGGGGGGCAGGAAATTCCGCGCGGCTGACGAGAGTGGAAGAGCGGAAGAGAGGAAGAAAGATCGCGGCGGTCGCTAACCTCCCGCGGCGCCCGCTCGTGGGGGAGGTATGCACGCCTCCAGCCTCCCCCGCACCGACGCCCAGGTCGCGCCAGAGGGCGCCCGTTCGCGCCCGTGGATCGCCGACAAGACCCTCGCCCGCGCCCAGGCGGCCTCGGGACTCGCCTTCGCGCTCTTCCTCGGCCTCCACCTCGCCAACAACCTCCTGGCGCCCCTCGGGATCGCGTCCTACGCGGCGATCCAGGGGGTGCTGCGCGCCTACTACCAATTCCCGCTGGTCGAGGTCGTCCTCGTCGTCGGCGCGGCGGTCATGCACGTCACCTGCGGGGTCCTCCGGGCGCGGGCGCGACGGGGCCAGGCGATCCGCGACGCGCGGGTCCGCAGGCACCGACGCCTCGGCTGGGCGCTCGCGGTGATCGTCGTCGGCCACTTCCTGGCGACCCGCGGGATCGGCCTCCTCTTCGGCGTCGACGTCGGCTTCGGCGCGGTCGCCTTCTCCCTCGCCGACACGCCGGCGTTCTTCTACCCCTACTACCTCTTCTTCGGCGGTGCGGCGGCCTACCACGGGGGGATCGGCGCGATCCGGGCGGCGCGGGCCCTGGGCGCCCGGGCGGCGCTCCCGGGGCGGCGCGGGGGGGTCCTCTTCGCCGTCTACCTCGCGCTCCTCGTCGCCGCGCTCCTCGCCTTCGGCGGCGTTCTCTTCGCGGTCGGCGACCCGCTGTCTAGCGACTACGCGCGCGTATACACTGAGCACCTGCGATGAGCGCACCGAGCCCCGATCCGCGGTGGTCCGCGACCTTGGCCGCCGCCTACGCGCGCGAGTCGAGCTACCTCTGGGGGCTCGGCTACCGCTTGACGGGGTCGGCGGCCCAGGCCGAGGACCTGGTCCAAGAGACATTCGTCCGCGCGCTGCGGCGTCCGCCCGCCGATCAGGCGGCGCCGCTGCGGCCGTGGCTGCGCCGGGTGACCACCAACCTCGGGATCGACGCGCTGCGCGAGCGCCAGCGCCGGCGCTACGACGGGCCGTGGCTCCCCGAGCCGATCGACACCTCGACCCTCGTCGACCCCGACGCCGACGTCGAGGACGCGAGCCTGCGCCGCGAGGGGCTGACCCTCGCCTTCATGGCGCTCCTCGAGGTGTTGAGCCCGCAGCAGCGCGCCGTCGTGGTGCTCCGCGACATCATCGGCCTCAGCGTCGCCGAGACCGCCGACGCCCTCGAGGTCGGCGAGAGCAACGTCAAGGTCGCGCACCACCGGGCGCGCCTCAAGCTCGCCGGCCCCTGCGAGCCGACGACGCCGACGCCCGAGGAGGTCCGCCGCAGCCGCGAGCTCCTCGAGGTGCTCTTCGCGGCGATCGCCGTCGGCGACGAGCGCCGGGTGCTCGGCCTCCTCGACGCCGAGGTCCGGGTGACGACGGACGCCGGCGGCGTGGTCCGGGCGGCGCGGCGCGTGATCTCCGGCCCGCTCGACGTCACGCGCCTCCTCGTCGGCATCGCCCGCAAGGGCCCGCCGGTCCTCGGCGTCCGCCACCGCGAGGTCAACTGCCTGCCCGCCCTCGACGTCGACTTCGCCCCGGTGGACGCGCGCACGGCCGGGCGGATCATCGTCCAGGGCCAGGTGATAAACCAGCACTGGCAGCTCTCCGGGATCCTGATGTTCGCCGCGCCGGCGAAGGTCGCGGCCGTCGATCGGCCGCCGTGGCTGCGACCGCTGACGCCCCCGCCGGGGCTGCGCGACGCCGGCTAGCGCGGTCGAGCGGAGCGTGGTGATTCGATCCGCCGGTCGCGGCAGCGGCAGGTCCGCGCCGCTCGCCGACTGTGCGGGCGGCGACGCTGCCCGAAGGAGCAGCGAGAACCGAACGCGGGGCGCTAGCGGGTGTCCTCGGTCACCCGCGCCCACAGCGAGGGCGCCTGGAGGGCGTCGTCGCAGCGCGCCTGCGGCGGGTCGCCGGTCGGGAAGATCCGCGTGAGCTCGTCGTCGCGGAGCTCGCGGCCCGCGATCGCGCAGCTCAGGTCGCTGAGCGTCTCCTGCGCGAGGGGCCAGATCCGCACCTCGGCGGCGTCGCGGGCGACGACGAGGGCGCCGTCGTCGCTGAACGCGAACTCGACGAGCTGGGCGTGGTTGAGGCGGCTGCGGAGCTCGCTGACGAGGGCGCGGGTGAGGTGGTAGGGGCGGGGCGCCTCGCCGAGGCTCCAGCCGCGCAGATCGCCGTCCGCGGACCGCACCAAGAGCACCTTGAGGTCGCGGTCCACCGCGACCTCGACGGCCGCGGCGTCGCCGGCGACGGTCGCCCGCGCTCGATTCTGTCCCAAGGACCAGAGGATGATCTGGCCGTCGGCGAGGGCGATGATCAGGTCGTCGCCGGTCGGGGCGAAGGCGAGGGCGCTGACGGCGACATCGGGGGTCAGGACCGTCTCGCGCGGGGCCTCGTCGCGGAGGTCGAGGATGACGACGCGGGCGTCGTCGCTGAAGGCGAGGCGCTCGTCGCTCGGGCTGAGGGCGAGCTTCGGCGACCTCGGCGAGCGCGCGAGCGCGGGCTGGCGGTCGCCGGTCGCCGGCCAGATCCGGAGCTCGCCGCCGCGGTGACGGCTGACGATCCAGCGGCCGGCGTAGGTGAGGCGGGCGGCGATGAGGTCGTCGGGGCCGTCGAGCGCCGTCGGTTGACCGCCGGTCGTCGGCCAGCGCCGCAGCTCGCCGTCGGCGCTGGCCGTGAGGACGTGGCGGCCGTCGCCGGCGAAGGAGGCGTCGACGAGCGGACCGCGGTGGCCGGCGAAGACCTGGTCGACGGCGCGGGTCTCGAGGGTCACGAGGCGCGCGGCGTCGGCGTCACGGATCAGCACGCGGGCGCCGTCGGGGCTGAAGGCCGCGCCCTCGGGCGGGCGCTCGCCGTCGATGACGACCGGCGGGCGCGCGAGCTCGGCGAGCTTCAGCGCGGTCACGACGGTCTGGTCGCCGCGGGCCTCGGCGATCGAGAGGCCCTCGCCGCGCAGCTGCATCGCCAGGTGGCCGACGGAGGTGTGCGTCGAGGTCAGGCCGGCGCCGCGCTCGGTCGACCACAGGCGGGCGGTGCCGTCCTCGCTCGCGCTCGCGAGGACGCGGCCGCGACGGTCGAAGGCGAGGTCGGTGACAGACGCCTCGTGGCCGCGGAGGAGCACGGCGAGCGCCGGCTGCATCGAGCCGCCGGGCGGCCCGAGCTCCCAGAGGGCGATGAGGCCGTCGCTGGTCGCGACCGCGAGGCGCTCGCCGGCGTCGTCGAAGCGGAGCGCGGTCGCGTAGGCGGACTCGCTCGACGGCGCGCGGATGAGCGCCCGCCTCGACGTGCGCTGACCGTCTTCGCAGCGGAGCAGGACCTCGCCGGGTCCCTCGGAGATCGCCACGCAGGGGGCGCCCGGCTGCATGGCGATCGGCGGCACCGGCGGGAGGATGGCGCTCATCACCCTGAAGTCGCCGGCGAAGGGCAGGCGGACGGTGCGGGTGACGCTCGGCATGTCGGCGCGCCAGAGATCGGCGCTGCGATCGTCGCGGAGGAGGCCGAGCGTCCCGGCGGCGGCGCCCCGGATGAGGGCGATGACGTCGTCGCCGAGGTCGATGAGGCGGTGGCCGCGGCCGCGGCGGAGGTCGAAGCGGACGATCGGACCGGGCGCGAGGGCGCCGAGGAGGGCGCCGTCTGGGAGGACCTCGAGGGCCGCGTCGATCGGCCGCGGGCCCGTCGGCGCGGGCCCTGGGTGCGCGTCGAGGAGGGCGCCGCGGGGATCGTAGCGGCGCAGCTCGCCGGCGCTGGTCAGGGCCGCGATCTCGCCGTCGACGACGCGCACCGCGGCGAACCTCGCGTCGTCGAGGTCGGGGGTCGCGGGGGCGCCCGCCGTCGGCCAGATCCACAGCGCTCCGGTGACGTCGATGGCCGCGATCGTCGCGTCGTCGAGGTCGAGGTCTGCGATCGCCTGCGCGGGCCCGAGGAGCTCGCGCGTCGGCGTCGACGCGGCGGCGGACCACAGGCGGATCGCCCCGTCGGCGCCGGCCGTCGCCAGCGCCCCGTCGGCGGCGAAGCGGAGGCGTCGGACGGCGGCGCCGTGCTCGAGGCGGACGTGCGGCGTCGCCTGGAGAACGCGGGAGAGCAGCTTCTCGTGGACCTCGACGGCGACCTCGGGGAGCGCGTGGCCGCGGGCTTGGGCCTCGCGGGCGACCAGCAGGTCGCGGATGAAGTTCTCAGGCTCGTTGGTGTCGACCATGTCGAGGAGGCGGCGGACCTCGGCGACGGCGAGCGCCCGCGAGGTCTCGCGCTCGGCGAGGCGGGCCTGCTCGCGCTCGACCTCGGTGAGGCGGCGGAGGATGTCGGCCTGGAACTCGCTGCGCTTTGCCTCGCGCGCGGCGATGCCGTACCAGACGGCGAAGGTCGCGGTGAGCACGGCCGACGCGAGGGCGCCGAGGATCGCGACCCTGCGGAGGAGCGCCCGGCGGACGTCGGCGCGGCGGCTGCGGCCGATGAGCTCGCGGGTGTCGGCGTCGAGGGCGTCGCCGTGGGCGCGCTCGATCTCGAGGGCGTAGCCGAGCTGGCTGCCGCTGAGGAGCGTCCGGTGCCGGCGCCACTCGTCGACGTAGTCGTCGAGGGTGGCGATCGCCGCGAGGCGGGCCTGGTCCTCCTTCACCCACGCCCGCAGGCGCCGCCAGCCGCGGAGGATCGCGGCGTGGCCGAGGCTCACCGTCGCGTCGTCATCGTCGCCGGTGCGGGTCAGCAGGCGGGCGTCGCAGAGGCGCTCGAGGAGCGCCTCGGTGTGCGCGCGGATCTCCGGATCGAGGGGCGTCGGCGCCGGCTCGCCGGGGGGTCGCCGCGGCAGGACGCCGGCGCGCTCCTCCGGCGGCAGGAGGTCGCGCATGGCGACCGCGCGGCGGGCGTGGAGCACGTCGTCTTCGCCGATCCGGATCATCCGCGTGAACAGGCGGTGGGCCGCGGCCTCGACCGCCTGCGCGCGCTTGTCTGGGCCCTCGGAGAGGTGCCTGAGGATCGCCTCGACCTGGCGCTGGAGGGCCCCGCCGACGCCGCCGAGGGCCGTGAAGGCGGCGAGCGTCAGGGTCTGACCGCGGCGCTCGGACCAGAGGATGTCGAGGACCTGCGAGAGGTGGGGGAGGGCCTGGGGATCGCCGCACAGGTCGCCGAGGAGGCGCTCGCACAGGCCCTCCTGCAGGCGCAGCCCGAGGCGGCGCGCCGGCGCCTCCATCATCGTCCGGAGGGCGTCGGCCGCGGGCGTGCGCACGAAGATGCGGTGTTCGGCGGCGTAGGCGATCTGCTCGAGGGTCGCGCCGGCGTCGTCGAGGGGGAGCTCGGCGCAGCGGCCGATGTAGTCGACGCGCAGGGTCGCGACGCAGATCGACCCGCGGGCGTCGCCGGCGATCGCCCACAGGCGGCGGGCGAAGGCCTCGCGCGCCGCGGCCTCGGCGAGCCGCGTGAAGAGGCGCTCGAGGCCGTCGACGGCGACGAGGAGCGGCGCGTCGGCGGGCGCGTCGGCGATCTGTCCTTCGAGGCTGGTGAGCGGGTCGTCGGCGATCGTCAGGTCGATGACGGCGAAGGCGTCGAGCTCGGCGCGGCCGAGGCGGCGGGCGAGCGCCTGGCGCAGCGCTCGGTCGCCGGTGACGTCCGGGACGACGCCGGCGCGCAGCAGCGACGTCGCCCCCGAGGCGGCCGCGCCCGTGAGGATGAGGAGGCGCGGCGAGCCGCCGGCGATGAGCGCCTCGAGGTCGCGGCGGGCCTCCTCGCGCTCGGGAGCGCGGCCGGCGAAGAGCGCCGGGTGGCGGGCGTCGTAGGGCCGCAGGCCGCGGTAGGGGCGGACGACGATCGGCCGGTTGTCGCGGCCGTCGGCGACGCGCGTGTAGAGCTGGACGCTCGCCCAGTCGAGCGGACCCTCGAGGTCGAGGAGCGCGCTCCGGGCGGCCGCAGAGGCCCTCTCGACGCTGCGCAGATCGCCGAGGAGCGCGGCGTAGAAGGCGGCGTAGAAGCGCACTGAGCCGGCGGTCGACAGCGGGTAGCGCGAGCTGACGACGGCGGCGAAGCCGACCTGATGCAGCGTCTGGGCGGCGCTGCCGAGGTGCCCGCCCATGGCGCCGCTGTTGCTGCTGTCGCAGGCCGAGAGGGCGATCAGGCGGAGGTCGCCGGCGAAGGGCGCGAGGGTCTGGCGCAGGCGCCCGGGGTCGACCACGGCCTCGCCCTCCTCCTCGTCGAGGATGAGGCCGTAGACGCTGCCGACGCGGCCGCCGTGGCAGAGGATGTGGAGGACCGCGAAGGGCTCGCCGGCGCGGGCGGCCTCGGCGAGGCGCTGGCGGATCGCCGCGAGGCTCGCGTGCGCCAGCTCCTCGAGCCCGGCGGCGCCGTCGGGATGTCCCTTCGTACATGCGTCGAGGAGCAGGGCGCGCTGCTCCGCGACAGGGATCGCGCCGGCGGCCGCCGACCAGGCGAAGAGGATCCGCCCGCCCTCCGGCCGCGGCGCGCGCGACGGCGCCGCGGTCTCGGTCTCCGGCCACTCGAAGTTGAGGACCAGCCCGTCGAGCGTGCCGATGTGCTGGTCGCTGCCGGGGAGCGTGAGCAGCTCCCAAGGGAGCGCGTAGAGCTCGGCCGCGTTGGCG
>JAGQIT010001139.1 GCA_020431135.1 Myxococcales bacterium
GAACGGCGAGCGCATGCGCATGCGCCCGCCGGCCTCAATTCCCCCGGGGAGACCGGGGCCTCCGCGCCGCGCTACATCGACAGGCCGCCGTCGATGTCGATCGTCCGGCCGTTGAAGTAGTCGCACTCGAGGACGAACTTGACGCCGATCCAGATGTCCTCGGGGACGCCGATGCGGCCGACGGGGATCGCCGCGACGAGGGCGTCGCGGGCCTTCTGGTTCATGCCCTGGGTCATCGGCGTCTCGATCATCCCCGGGGCGATCGCGCCGACGCGGATCCCGAAGCGGGCGAACTCCCGCGACCAGGTGACGGTGTTGGCGGCGAGCGCCGCCTTGGCGGCGGTGTAGTTGCTCTGGCCGCGGTTGCCGTGGCGGGCGATCGACGACATGTTGACGACGACGCCGCCGACACCGGCGGCGGCCATCGCCGCGACGGTCTCGCGGACCATGAAGGTCGCGCCGGTCAGGTTGACGCCGATCACCGCGTCCCACTGCGCCTTCGTCATCTTCTTGATCTCGCCCGTCGTCCTGTCCTTCTTGACCAGGAGGCCGTCGCGGAGGATGCCGGCGTTGTTGATCAGGCCGTTGACGCCGCCCATCGCCTCGCTCGCCCAGGCGACGAAGGACTCGCACTGGGCCTCGTCGCTGACGTCGAGCTTGCGCGCGTGGATCGTGCCGGGGCCGCTGGCGGCGCCTTGGACCTCGGCGAGGCCCTCCGTGTTGACGTCGCCGATCGCCACCTGGGCGCCGGCCTCAGCGAGGCGGAGTGCGAAGTGACGGCCCATCCCCTGGGCGCCGCCGGTGACGATGATCTTGAGATCCGAGAGCTTCATGACCCGGCGAGACATAGCCCGCGCGGGGCCGCCGGCGCCAGAGGGCCCGAGGTGAGGCGCCTCAGAGGGCGGCGAGGCTGTCGTGGCACGCGGCCGCGTCCGCGCGCCCGAGGGCGATCAGGCGGTCGGCGTAGCTGCCGTCGAAGAAGAGGAAGGAGGCCGCGTCGCCCGAGGTCCCGGCGTCGTCCTCGAAGAGCGCGCTGAGAACCCGGACGAACGAGAACGACGAGACCGTCCCCGAGCTGCGGATCATCTCCGAGGCGAGCGCGCCGATGTCCCCGCGCGGGTGGACCGCGGCGTAGGGGACCTTGCGATAGCCGGGGCGGCCGACGGTCTTGAGCGCGTCGTGGAAGCGCGCGGTCTCGTGGTCGCCGAGGGAGGTCGCCGCCTCGACGATGTCGTTGATCCGCTTGAGGCGGTCGAGGTCGAAGTTGACGCGATCGAGGAAGATCGAGTCGAGGAGCTTGCCGACGATCTGGCCGATCCCCGGGAACCCCGAGAACGCCGACGGCGCCCGCATGCCGCCGACGGTGACGATCAGGAGGGCGTCGGCGCCGAGGTGGAGCGCCGGCGACAGCGGCGTGTTGTGGCGGACGCCGCCGTCCATGTACCAGCGGTCGCGGAGCTGCACCGGCGAGAAGAGCAGAGGGATCGCCGCCGACGCGAGGACGTGGCGCAGGCTGAGGCGCGTCGGGATCGCGTAGACCTCGGAGATCCGCTGCGGCACCGCCGGCGCGACCTCGGGCGAGCCGTCGACGAAGAGGTGGGTGTCGCCGGTGCTGATGTCGGTCGCGGCGACGGCGACGGCGTCGAAGCGGCCGTCGCGGACGTGGGTGTGGATCCGCGACCAGCGGACCTGCGACGAGACCTTGCGCCACAGCCCCTTGGCGTTGAGGAGGCCGGTGGCCGGCGAGCGCAGGCCGAGGCGGAGGAGGCGGAGCGGCGCCGCGCCCAGGAGCTTGAGCGCCGACATCGACGACAGCGAGATCATGTCGTCGATGGTCAGGCCGCGCCAGAGGCGGGCGAGCTCGTGGGTCGACTCGGGGGTCAGGCCGCGCGAGGCCAGGAAGATCGTGTTGACCGCGCCGACACTCGATCCCGTGATCACCCGGATCCGGCGGAGGAGATCCGGGAGGGCGTCGGCGACGTAGGTGAGGACGCCGACCTCGTAGGCCCCGCGGGCGCCGCCGCCAGAGAGGATCAGGCCGATCGAAGCGTCAGACACCCGGCCATCGTGCCCCGCGCGACCGGCCGTGCCCAGGGGGCGGCCGATTTTTTCGCGCCCGCCCGCGCGCCGCCCCCTGCAGACGCGGCCCTCTCGCGCCCGCGCCGTGCTACGCGAGGGGCATGGGATCCGCCGCCAAGCCGCATCGGGATGAGTGGGCCGCCTTCACCTCGGCCATGCTCGAGGTCCAGGAGTTCGTCCGCGCCGCCCGCCAGACCCCCGAGAAGTTCCCGCTCTTCGTCGCCGACGACCGCCTCGAGGCCCGCTTCGAGCGGCCCGCCCCGCTGCCGACCGCCGCCGTCCCCCTCGACGCCGCCGTCAGCGAGCTCCTCGGCGTCCTCCAGGCCGGCTACTGCAACGCCTCGCACCCCAACTACCACGCCTACTTCGCCGCCCGACCGCGCCTCGAGGCGGTCCTCGGCGACTACCTCGGCGAGGCGCTCAACCAGACCCCGGCGGCCTGGCGAGCGGGCCCCGGCGCGACCGTCATCGAGTCGGAGGTCCTCGCGTGGATCGCCGACTTCATCGGCTTCCCGCGCGGCCCCGGGCGCTGGCCGGGCGGGATCGTCACCGGCGGCGGACACCTCGCCAACCTCGCCGCCCTCAAGCTCGCCCGCGACCGCGCCCTCGGCGAGGCGATCCAGGCCGAGGGCCTGCGCGGCGCCCCCGAGGCCGCGGTCTACATGTCGCGCGAGGGCCACTTCTCGATCGCCCGCGCCCTCGACATCCTCGGGCACGGCCGCCGAGCCCTCCGCGAGATCGAGGTCGATGACCGCGGCCGCATGCTCCCGCAGGCGCTCGCCGAGCAGATCGCCGCCGATCGCCGCCGCGGGGTCGTGCCGCTCGCCGTCGTCGCGATCGCCGGGACCTCGGGGAGCGGCGCCGTCGACCCCTTGGAGGAGATCGCCGCGATCGCCCGCGAGCACGGCGCGTGGTTCCACGTCGACGGCGCCGCCGGAGCGGCGATGGCCCGCCTCCCCGGCTGCGCCGAGCGCTTCGCCGGCCTCGCCGAGGCGGACTCCGTGACCCTCGACCCCTGCAAGTGGCTCTTCGCCCCCTACGGGATCGGCGTCCTCCTCGTCCGCAGCGGCGACGTCCTCCTCCGCGCCTTCCCGTCGGCCTCCCACTACTGGGAGGAGCGCGGCGAACCTGACCTCTTCGCCATGGGACCCTACGGCAGCCGCCAGGTCCGCACGCTCGGCCTCTGGCTCCTCTTCCGCAGCCTCGGCGCCGACGGCCTGCGCGAGCTCCTCGGCGAGCTCCGCCGCCTCACCGCCTACCTCGCCGACCGCGTCGACAAGGCCGCCGAGCTCGAGCTCCTCCACCGCCCCGAGCTCGCCGTCTGCGTCCTCCGGGCCCGCCGCCCCGGCGACGACGAGGCCGCGACCAACCACCTCAACGCGACGATCCAGCGCCGCCTCCTCGAGAGCAACCGCGCCTTCGTCACGACCCTGGACTGGCGCGGCGCGACCTACCTCCGGGTCGGCGTCAACAACTACATCCTCACGGAGTCAGACATCGACCGCCTCATCGACAGCGTCCTCGCGATCGTCGCCGAGGCCTGAGCGCCGCGGCGCGATAGTGCGTGCGGCCGCCTCCCGCCGGCTGCTAGCCTCACGCCGATGGCCAAGCCCACCCCCCACGTCCACGGCCCCGACTGCGACCACGACCACGACCACGACCACGGTCACGGGCACGTCCACGGGCCTGACTGCGACCACGACCACGTCCGCGCCCCCTACATCCGCCAGATGCCGAAGGTCGGGCGCAACGAGCCCTGCCCCTGCGGTTCGGGCAAGAAGTTCAAGCATTGCCACGGCGC
>JAGQIT010001140.1 GCA_020431135.1 Myxococcales bacterium
CCGCCACGTCGACGCCTACGAGCGCGACTACATGGGCGAGGGGACCGTGCTCTACCGCGACAAGATGGTCGCGGGGACCCGACTCAACGTCCTCCTCGGCGCGCTCGCGCTCTTCACCATCGGCGTCGGCGCGGTCCAGGGGGCGGTGCTCTCGTCCCTCGCCGGCCTGCCGATCCTCGCGCTCGTCTGGCTCCTCTTCGGGGTCTTGCGCGTGTCGGTGACGGACGCCCACGTCAACGTCCAGTACGCGCTCTGGGGCCCGAAGATCCCGATCGCGGCGATCGAGTCGGCGACGGCGATCAAGTACAAGTGGACGAGCTTCGGCGGCTGGGGGATCCGCCGCGGCGCCGAGGGCTGGATGTACAACATGATCGGCGACGGCGGGAACGCGGTGAAGATCGTCTGGAGCGACCGGGGCGAGCGCAAGGTGACGTTCGTCGGCACGCGGACCGCCGACGAGCTCGCGCGGCAGATCCAGCGGGCGCAGCGGGCCCTGCCGGCGGCTGCCGAGGAGCCGGCCGCGCTGAAGTCCGGGGAGTGAGGCGCGGCGTCGGCATCGACGCGCGCCTGACCTCCGCGTCGCCTCTCGTGCAGGCGACCCGCTCGGCCGTCGCAGCGCGCCGCTCGTTCGACGCCTCGACCGCGGGTGTCAGTCGTCGCCGAAGCAGGCCATCAGGGTGCAGGTGACCTCGCCGTCGGGCTGGCAGGTGCAGGTGTTGCACTTCACCTTCCAGCGCTCGCCGGCCGTGCGCGCGCCGCCCTCGCAGGTGCCGGCCGCGGTGAGGCCGTCGCGGCCGCCGTCGGGGCTCTTTCCGGGGATCCCCTCGAGAGTGTCCCTAAAGTCAGGTGTTTCGTCGGGCGGCGCGTCGGGGTCGGGGTCGGGGTCGCCGGAGGTCGCAGGGCCGCGGCCGCCGGTCTGCGCCGGGTCGTCGCGCGCGGGGTCGGGAGCGCGGCTCGCGGGGTCGTCGGCGTCCTCCGGAGGGCTCGTCGCCGGGTCGATGTAGATCTCGGCGGCCGGCGGCTCCGGGTCGCCCGCGGGCTGGCGCTTGCAGCCGCCGAGCGGGAGGGAGAGGGCGAGGGAGACGGAGACGGAGACGGCGAAGGGGACCGCGAGGCCGCGGCGCAGCGACGCGGACCCGGTCCGCGCGCGACGTTCTCCTGAGCGCGCGCCGCGAGCAGCCTGTGGCGAAGGTCCCGTGTGGCCTCGCGTAGCCGTCATCGGCCCAGATTGCTCCGACGAAACGCCGCTTCGCCGGGCCGTACTGCGAGCTTCGTCGGGGCAATCCGGCTCGACGAGGGCAAGCGAGGGCGCGCGGGACTCTCGCCACTGGCTGCTAGCGCGGGCCCGGCTCATCGATCTCCGCCCCGTCGAACGCAGGCTCGGCGCGGAGCTCCGCGAGCGCCGCCTCGAGGTGCTCGACGCGGACGGCGAATTCGCGGACGACGGCGTCGAGGTCGTCGAGGGTCTGCTGTTGGAAGGCGAAGCGCACCTCAAGGTCGACGAGGCGCTCCTCGAGGGCGCGGATGCGGTCTTCTGCGCGCGGATCGACGGGCACCGCCGAAGTCTGGGGGATATGGCGGCGCAGGGCAATCGCCGCCCGATCTCCGCGGCCTGCGCTGATGCGGACGCCCGGGCGGCGCCGCTGGCCGATCGTCGGGCTCCCGGCTACCCTCGTCGCCGATGCCCGCGCTCATCTCCGTCCCCGATCCGGTCTCCGGCGGCCGCGGCGAGCTCCGCGTCGATCGCCGCGGGCCGCAGCGGGGCGCCGCCGGGGCGCCGCCGCTGATCGTCCTCGGCGGGATGACCCAGACCCTGAGCTCGTGGGGCTCGCAGACCCGGGCGCTCGCGGCCGCCCGCGAGGTCGTCGTCTACGAGGCGCGCGGCCAGGGCCAGAGCGCGCTGTCGCTGGACGACGTCGGCCCGCCGGTCCACGTCGCCGACTTCCTCAACCTCCTCGGCGCCCTCGAGATCGACGGCCCGGTCGACCTCTGCGGCTTCTCCTTCGGCGGCCGCGTCGCCCTCGCGGTCGCCGCGGCTCACCCCGAGCGGATCCGTCGCCTGGTGATCACGGGCGTGAGCGCCGGTCGCGGGGTGATCGGCCGCCTGATCGTCCGCGCGTGGAAGGAGGCGCTGCGCACCGGCGACCTCGAGGCGCTCGCCTGGGTCAGCCTCACGGACATCCTCGGCCCGGCCTACCTCGAGCGCTACGGCCACCTCGTCGAGCCGATGATCAAGGCGACGGTCCAGCGCAACACCTACGCCGGGATCAAGGCGCTCTTCGACGCGGCGCTCGACGACGGCGAGAGCACGCCCTACGCCCCGCTGACGCTCGCGCCCGAGATCGCCGCGCCGACGCTGCTGATCGCCGGCGAGCTCGATCGCCTGGCGCCGCCGGCGGATCTCGAGGCGCTCGCCGCCGCCTTCCCGACGAGGGCGCGGACGCGGGTGGTCGCCGGGGTCGGGCACACGGTGCCGATCGAGGCCGCCGAGCCCTGGCGCGCGGCGGTGCTCGACTTCCTCGACGGCGCAGGTGCGGCGGGCGACGGGACGGACGGCGGAGGGACGGCGGCGTGAGCAACACACTCGGACACACCCTGCGGATCACGACCTTCGGCGAGTCGCACGGCGGCGGCCTCGGGGTCGTCGTCGACGGCTTCCCTGCGGGGCACCCCTTCCCGCACGCGCGGATCGCCGCGCAGCTCGCCCGCCGGCGGCCGGGGCAGGGCAAGCTGACCTCGCCGCGGCAGGAGAAGGACGCGGCGACGGTGCTCAGCGGCGTCCACTCGCAGACCGGCGTCACGTTGGGCACGCCGATCGCGATGGTCTTCGCCAACAAGGACGCGCGGCCGCACGCCTACGACGACCTCGCGCAGCTCTATCGCCCGTCGCACGCCGACTACACCTACGAGGCCCGCTACGGCCTGCGCGAGGCGGCCGGCGGCGGCCGGGCGTCGGCGCGTGAGACCGTCGCTCGGGTCGCCGCGGGGGCGCTCGCCGAGGATCTCCTGGCCGCGCGCCACGGGATCGAGATCGTCGCCTGGGTCGACGAGGTCGCCGGGATCGCGGCCTCGGCCGACGTCGTCGACAGCGCCTCCCTGACCCGCGCGCGCGTCGACGCGACGGCGGTGCGCTGCCCTGACGAGGCCGCCGCCGAGAAGATGATCGCGGCGATCGACGCGGCGCGCAGCGACGGCGACACCGTCGGCGGCCTCGTCCGCTGCGTCGCCCGCGGGGTCCCGGCGGGCTGGGGCGCGCCGGTCTTCGGCAAGCTCACCGCCGACCTCGCCGGCGCCCTGATGAGCCTGCCGGCGACCCGCGCCTTTGAGATCGGCGACGGCCTCGCGGCGACCCGCCTCCGCGGCTCCGAGCACAACGACCCCTTCTACGTCGACGCGGAGAGCGGCGCCGTGCGGACGCGGACGAACCACAGCGGCGGGATCCAGGGCGGCATCTCCAACGGCGAGACCATCCGCCTCGCCGTCGCCTTCAAGCCGACGGCGACGATCTTCCGCCCGCAGGAGACCGTCACCCGCGACGGCGAGCCGATCACCTTCCAGGCCAAGGGCCGCCACGACCCCTGCGTGCTCCCGCGCGCCGTGCCGATGGTCGAGGCGATGGTCGCCCTCGTTCTCTGCGATCACATGCTCCGCGCCCAGATCGCGCGGGTGGAGCCGAGCGGATGAGCCTGCGGCTGATCGAGGGCGGCAAGGGCAAGGGCAAGGGCAAGGGCAAGGGCAAGGGCCCTGGCCGCGCGGTCGAGGCTGTGGCGACTGAGGTCGCGCGCGTCGACGCGGTCGCCAAGGACGACGCGAAGGCGAAGGCGAAGGCGACGTCCAAGGCCAAGGCCGCGGCGGCGCCCCTCGGCGCCCGCGCCCTCGCCCCGGGGGCGCCGCTCTCTCCCGGCACCCTCCCGCTCGAGTTCGCGGTGCTCCTGCGCTCGGGCGAGGCGCTGATCTGGTGGAACGAGAAGGAGCGGATCGCATTCCGGCCGATCCTCGTCGTCGTCGCGATCTGCGGGGCGGTGCTCGCCCTCATCACGGGCTTCGCCCCGGACTTCTGGATCCAGCCCTTCGAGACCCTGTGGCCGCCGCTGGCCGCCCTCTTCTCGCCGGTGCTCGCGGTGCTCGTCCGCGAGGCGCTGGCGATCCGGGCGACCATCATCACCGACGGGGCGGTCGTCGACGTCCCCCGCTTCGGCGAGCCGCGGCGCCTGGCGATCGGCGCGATCGAGGCCGTCCGCCGCGACCTCTGGACCGGCGGNNCCTCGAGGGCAAGGGCGCCCGCGTCCGAGTCCCGCCGTCGCTCGCCGACGACGCCCGCAAGGCGATCGCCAGCACGCGCCGAGCGATCGTCCGCAGCCGCGAGGTCGACGACCCGCTCGCGTGGCTCCCCGGCGTCCGTCGCTGACGCAGGCCCGCGTCTCTCCGCGGGAAGCCCTGGCGGAGAACCACCAGGCGCGGCGGCGGTCGGCGGGCTCGATCGCGGTCGCCGGAGCGCGGCTCGTCGTCCGCCGAACACCGCGGCGTCCGCT
>JAGQIT010001141.1 GCA_020431135.1 Myxococcales bacterium
GCAGCGGGAAGTTGTAGAAGGCCATGTTGCGCAGGTGGGCGCCCGAGTCGGCGAAGCTCATCAGCGTCCCGCGGTGGCGGAAGATCTCGGCGAGCACCTCGGGGCGGTGGTTGGCGATCCGCGTGTGCCAGCGCAGCGCGCGGTCGTACTCGCTCATCAGGTCGAGGAAGGTGTCGACCGGGTCGGCGCCGCGGGCCCGCGCGACGTCGACGAACGAGCGGCCGACGAGCGCCGGATCGGGCGCGTCGAGGATGACCGCGTCGTCGAGGTCGCGGTGCCAGACCTTCGGCGCCAGGCGCTTGTGCAGCTCGCGGCGGAATTTCTTTCGGTAGCTCGGATCGCGGAGGAGGCGATCGCGGCCCGCCCGATCGTGGGCGAGGTCGCGGATCGCCTCGCCGGTCGGGAACTCCTCGAAGAGCACCGAGTCCATGCCGTCGTAGTAGAGGTCGAAGGGGACCGGCGGCGACTGCCAGCGGAAGTCGCCGCGGAGCACGGTGTTGGCGAGCCACGCGGCGGCCGACGTCAGCTTGAAGATGTAGGTGTCGGCCTTGAGGTCCATCATCGCGATCAGCGTCGTCTTCAGCGCCCGCCGCCCGAGGCCGGCGCCGGCCAGGACCATGCCGATGAGGTTGACGCGCGTGACCAGGTTGGGCGCCGTCTGGTGGATGAAGCCGCGGCGGCGGAGGATCCGGCGCAGGCGACGGAGCTCGCGGCGACCGGCGAAGACCGAGGGCAGCGGCTTCGACCACGCCCGCTCGCCGTCGAGCTTGTCCCACGGGTTCGTCATCCCCGACAGGCCGAGGAAGCCGCAGTCGAGCGCCTCGTCGAGGAGTTCCTCCATCAGCCGCAGCTCCGCGCGACTCGGCCGCGCGCGCCGGCTGACCGCGCGCTCGAGGCCCATCGCCCGGCAGCGGATGTCGCTGTGCCCGAGGAAGCTGGCGACGTTGGGGCCGTGCGGCAGCGCGTCGACCCACTCGCGCCAGCCGCGGGGGCTGTCCCAGCGCTTGATCTCCCGCAGCGCCGGCAGGACGACCTCGCGCGGCACCGCCTCGACGCGGGTGAACATGTCGGAGCAGTCCTCGGCGTCGGCGGCGACGAAGCTCACCGAGCAGCAGCCGATCACCACCGTCGTCACGCCGTGGCGGACCGACTCCGTGAGGCCCGGGGCGAGGGCGAGCTCGCCGTCGTAGTGGGTGTGGGTGTCGAGGAAGCCGGGCAGCACCCAGCAGCCGGCCGCGTCGATGACGTGGCAGTCGTCGCCGCCGGCGAGCGAGCCGCGAGCCGGCGCGACCTCGGCGATCTTGCCGTCGCGGATCAGCAGGTCCGATCGCGCCGCCGGGGCGCCCGTGCCGTCGAAGAAAAGACCGTCGCGGATGAGTGTTGTGCGCATCTTCCGAAAGAACTCCTCGACCTCGGGCGCCACACTACACCCTCCGCAGCGCCCCGCGCAGGCCGCCGCGAGCCGTCGACCGGCGAGGCGCGTGACGGGGGCGCGGACGGCCTGCTAGGCTCCCCCCGTGCTCCCCGGCGCGCCGATCACCGCGGAACGACTCAGCGACGCCGTCGCCGGCCTCTCGGGCCTCGTCGGCTTCCTCCTGATCCCGATGTTCGCCGCCTGGCTCCGCCTCCTCCTCCGCTTCCTCGAGAGCGAGGGCCTCGGCCTCGGCCGCCGCCGACGCTTCGCCGGCCTCACCCTGCTGCGGGCGATCCTCCTCAGCGTCGTCGTCATCTTCCTCGCCTTCAACTGGCAGCGGGCGGCGGGCGAGCTCCGCGAGCTCCGCGTCGAGGCGCCGATCGCCGTGCCGACCTTCGCCGGGCTCGCGATCGGCGGCGCCTTCTGGGCGCTCTACGCCCTCGGCCTCCGCCTCCTCCGCGCCGACTGGCGGCGCAGCCGGACGCAGCGGCGCCTCGGCGGGCTCCTGCGATAGCCTGTCCCTTTGAGCATGTTTATTCGTTTGGGCGCGCCCGACCGCGCTCGAAAGGCCCCCCGCGAGAGCGCGCTCGCATCGGGAAGCGCCGCCCGCCGGCGACGGTCGACGCATAGTGTCGTCCGGACGCGGGCGCGGCCGCGGCCGCTGAGCGCCGCCGACTAGTCCCTCCGGAGACGGCTCACGGCGACACGGCGCAGACCCAGCGCCCGGGCTCGCTCTCGGTCGTCAGGCGACCGCCGAGGATCATCGCCCCGTCGACGTCGCTGCGCGCGAATACGCAGTCGGCGTGGGCCTCACTGGCGGTAGAGCGCCGGGATCGTGTCGGTGGTCGAGCCGGTCGCGTCCGTCGTGACCTCGCCTCCGGTCGGGCGGACTCCTCACCAGGCGAACGCCTGCCCCAGCGCGACCGCCAGCTTCGCCCCCATCGCCTCGTGGGTCGCCACCGACGGGTGGCCGTTGCAGCCGGCGCCGATCCAGTCGACGTTGATGTCGGCGAAGGCGACGTCGCTGTCGCCGTCGGCCTGGCGCTGGGCGACGACCTCGGTCAGGTAGCCCGCGACCGTCGTCGCCTCCTGCCCCCAAAGGCTCGGCGCGACGATCAGGATGAAGGCCTCCGGATAGACCGCGCGCAGGTGGACGAGGAAGTCGACGTAGGCCGGGACAAAGACCTCCTTCGGAGGATCGTCGTCGGTGCTGAAGTCGTTGGTCCCGAGGTTGATGACGACCGCGTCCGGCTGCCAGGAGAAGGACCAGGGCGCCGCCTCGGTGGCGATCGTCCGGTCGTAGATCGCCGGCAGCGGGTCGTTCTTGTCGTCGCCGTAGTTGTAGATCACGCCCTTGCCCGACCAGGCGACGGTGCTCAGCTCGGCCCCGAGCGCCCGCGCGGCGAAGGCCCCGTAGGTCCGGTAGTGGTTCTCGGTGTCGGCCGAGAAGTTGCACGGGTCGACGCCCTCGTTGCCGTAGCCGCAGGAGATCGAGTCGCCGATCACCTCGATGCGGCGGTCGACGGGCGGCGGCGGCAGGAGCTCGCCCTCGAGCTCGACGCCGTGGATCACCGTCGCCCCGAAGGAGCCCTCGGTGCGCCGGTAGAGCTCGACCGTGTGCTCCCCCGCCGGCAGCCCCGCGGCCAGCGGATAGGTCTTGGGGCCCGGGGAGGTCACGAACGGCGCCTGGACCTCGCCGTCGACGACGACCGTGAAGAACCCAGCGGCGTCGTCGAGGCTGACGCTCGCGCCGGTGCCGTCGAAGCGGAAGACGGCGCCGACCCCCGACCAGCCCATGCGCACGGCGTCGGGGTCGCTGGCGTCGTGGCGGCCGACGTAGTGGATCGCCGGCACCCCGGGATCGCCGGTCGTCGTGCTCTCGCCGGTCGTCGTCGTCTCACCGGTCGTCGTCGTCGCGCCCGTCGTCGACCCGGACGTCGACGCGTCTCCGGACGTCGACGACGCCCCCGTCGACGCTCCGGTCGAGCCCGTCAAGCCGGTCGTCGTCGTCGTCGCGGTCGTCGCCGTCGTCGCCGTCGTGCTCTCGGTGTCGGTCTCGCCCTCGCCCGCGGGGCAGCCGAGGATCGCCGCCGCGGCCAGCGAGGCCGCGGCGATCCGCCTGCGCGTCGTCGTCATCGCGGCATCGTAGCAGGCCGCCGCCGCGATCCAGCGCGCGCTCGCGTGCACAGATCGTCACTGCGCAGACGAAAGCGACAGTCGCGCGGCCGCCCACCGTCGCGGTGTCGCATCGACGCACCAGCACGCTCCGCGCGGCTCACCAGATCCCGGGGAGCATCCGCCAGCGGACCTTGTCGCAGTAGGCCGCGTAGCCGGCGAGCTCCTCGCGCAGGAGCGCCTCCTCGTCGCGCACGCGGATCGCGAGGAACACCGGCAGGAAGAGGAAGGGGATCACCGCCCAGTACGAGGCGAGGGCGAGCGGCGTCGCCGTCATCATCACGATCACGGCGGTGTACATCGGGTGGCGGACGAGGGCGTAGGGGCCGCTCGAGATCACCTTCTGCCCGCGCTCGACCTCGATCGTCCGCGCCGCGTAGCTGTTGGTCATGAGGACCCAGGCGAAGAGCACGTAGCCCAGGAGCATGACGACATCGGCGGCGACGATCACCGCCGCCGGCACGTCGGACCAGCCGAAGCGGTGGTCGAAGCCGGGGAGGAGGAAGGCCGCGTAGTAGAGGAGCCCGAAGGCCTTGATCAGCCGCCCCTGCGTCGCCCGCTTCTCCTGCATCTTCATCCGCCGGCGCAGGAGCTCGGGGTCCTTGCGCAGGAGGTAGACGGTCATCGCCACCATCGGCCCGATGAGGCAGGTCAGGTAGAGCCAGCCGGGCCAGAAGCGCAGGGTCCCCGCGGGCGCGAAGATGAAGGCGCCGAGGACGACGATCGCCATGCCGAAGCGGAGAATGACGGCGGGGAGGAGCTCGCGCGAGGCGGACATGTCCCAACGATAGGAGGCCAGCGCCGCGGCGCATGTGCGGTTTTTGCGCGCACCCAGGCCGAGGCGCAGCGCCCCGGCGGGGGCCCTCCTAAAGCGCAGATCCTCGCCTTTTGTCGTGGACCTCGCGGGCCCCCCGTGATACAGGGGTTTTTAGTCGGCTGAGCCGAGGACGCTGGTGATCCAGCCCCGGTGGAGCTGATGTGTTGATGAGCACCCTCCCTCTGGTGACACGCCAGCGAGAGGCCGCCCGAGGTCGCCGCGTCCGGCGACGCTCGCCGGGCTGAGCAGAACCGCTGACTTCGCCGCAGGAACATTCGTGTCCAATCTCGAGGCTTTTCTCCCCCTCCTTGAGCCCGAGGCGCTCTCGCGCCTGACGAGCCCGAAGGCCTACGCCGCCGGCACCGACCTCTTCGAGCACGGCAAGGTCTCCGACATCGTCTTCGACGGCGAGGTGCTCCGCGGCAAGGTCCTCGGCTCGCAGCCGGTGCCGCACACCGCGACCCTCAAGCACGGCCGCGACGACGCCCCGCTGATCGCCCGCTGCACCTGCCCGACCTTCACCGACGGCTGGGAGAAGATCTGCCACCACGCCGTCGCCCTCGGCCTCACCTTCCGCCGCCAGTACCAGGCGGGCGGCGAGATCACGATGGCCCACAACCCGTGGGTCGAGGACGTGGTCGCCGA
>JAGQIT010001142.1 GCA_020431135.1 Myxococcales bacterium
CCGCGCTCTCCGGTCGCTGTCATTGCGGCAACCTCAGCTTCACGCTCCGCCCCGGGGGCGCCGCCGAGGAGCTCCGGGCGCGGCGCTGCGGCTGCTCCTTCTGCCGAGGCCGTCGCCTGCGCTGGACCTCCGACCCGGCGGGCGCGGTCGAGATCGCGGTCGCGGACGCGGACCTGCTCTCGCGCTACCGCTTCGGCACCGGCACCGCTGACTTCCTGATCTGCCGGCGTTGCGGACAGGTGGTCGCCGCGCTGACGGCGGATGAACCGGCGCCGCGGGCCGTCATCAACGTCGACGCCCTCGACGCCCCCGACGTCGTCGCCGACGTCGACGCCCAGGCTAGCGACTTCGACGGCGAAGAGGTCGCGGCGCGACGCGCCCGTCGGGCGCGGAGCTGGACGCCCGCGCGCCTGCTCGTCGCCGGCGCGACGAGCGGGTAGCCGCTCGTCTGGCCTTCGCCAGGCGCTCGACCCCCTCCGCGTCATACGCATGGAGCACGCGCAGCGTCGGGAGCGGCGGGAGCACGAACCCGGCGGTCGTAGTCGCGGTGTTCGGGTGGTTGATGCGGTCGCGGGTGGCGTTGGAGAGGGCGGCGAGGCGCCCTCCCGCGGCGCGCCGGCGGCGTGCTGGGACGCGCAGGCTAGAGCTCGCGGTACTCGATCGTCGCCGGCTGGCGGCGGCCGCTCGTGTCGGCGCACTCGACCGTGATGCGATCGATGCCGGCGGCGATCCCGAGAACGCGGCGGGCGATCAGGCGGACCTTCGCCGCGCGGCAGCGCGGGATCGCCTGGCCGTCCTCGGCGACCGCCGCGACGTAGACGTCGAGCGCCCCGTCGTCCTGGAGCTCGAGGGCGAAGGCGAATTCCTTGCGGTCGCCGGTGATCGTCACCGTGACGGCGCGGTCGCTCTCGCGGCGGAGGTTGACCTTCACGAGACGCTCGGTGAGCGGGCCCAGTGGTTTGCGGCGATCGCCGGCGCTTGTGTTCACCCAGTGGAGGCGGACGTCGTCGACGCGGGCCGCCCCGGGCTCGGTGAACGCGTCGAGGGCGAGGTCGTAGTACGGCTTGCCGAAGTCGCGGGTGATCCGGACGACCTCGATCGGCGGCGGCTCGGAGGTCTCGCTGGGGGGCTCAGCCGCGCCGGCCCCGAGAGAGAGGAGGAGGGAGAGGAGCAGGGGCGAAGGCGTGGGCACCGGGGGCTCTGTGGGAGCGTAGCAAGTTCTCCTGCCGTCGGGGCTGTCATCCTGGCCGCGCGCGCGTTGGCCCTAGCGGCGCCAGGCCACACTGGACCTGTGCGGCGATGCCCGTCTCGTCGCGCGCTCCAGGTTCGCTGTGGGTGGGGGTAGGCGGCTCCGAGTTCGCGCGAGATCGGCGATCTCCGCCGTCGCAGCGCGCTGCGCTCATCCTGCAGTCGTCGGCGCGGGCGGAGCGGGCAGGCGTGCACGATCTTTAGAATACCTGTCTTTTAAGACAGTCTCTCATGAGGTGGCGAAGCCGCCGGTCCACTCGATGCGGCCGGCGCTCGCGCTGTCGCGGCGCACCGCTCACGCCGGCGCCCAGACGTCGCGGTGGTCCTCGATGAACTGGCGGAGCGCGATCGGCGGGCGTCCGAGGACCTCCTCGACGGCGTCGGTCCTCCGCCCTGAGCGGTCGAGCCGCGTGATCGCGTACTCGATCAACATGAAGGCGATCATCGACGCCTCGAGGCCGCGGGCTCGCCAGCGCCGCGCGAACTTCACGAGGCTCGGAGCGCGGTAGGTGATCGGTCGGCCGAGCGCTGCGCTGAAGGTCGCGGCGACCTCGTAGAAGTCGAGGGAGGCCCCTCCCGTGAGCTCGTAGATCCTCCCCCCGTGGCGCCCGTCGAGGAGCGCGGCCGCGGCCACCGCTGCGACGTCGCGCGTGTCGACGAGCGCCAGGTGCCCCCTGCCCGCGGGGATGAAGACCTCGGCGTGCTCTGCGAGGTCCTGACGGTGCACGGTGCTCAGGTTCTGCATGAAGTAGCCGGCGCGAAGGATCGTGTAGGCGACCCCGCTGTCGATGAGCCAGCGCTCGACCTGGACGTGGGGGAGGAAGCGCAGGGTCCCGGCCCCGAGCACGGAGAGGAGGACGAAGCGCTCGACGCCCTCGGCGCGGGCGACCTCGAGCGCGGGGAGCAGGCGCTCGCGCGGCATCCCGACCCCCGGCGGCCAGAGCACGAACGCCGCGTCCTCGCCGCGGAAGGCCGCGGCGTAGGTCCGCGGATCGGC
>JAGQIT010000012.1:0-6194 GCA_020431135.1 Myxococcales bacterium
CGCCTCGAGCGGCGACTCGAAGCCGGCGCCGTTGACCCCCTGCGGCCCGTAGCAGCCGAAGGCCTCGGCGATCGACACGCCGCCGCCGAGGTTGGTCTCGCTGTAGAGGCGCTCGAGCCACGGGCGCGCCACGGCCTCCTTGTCGGGGTCGTCCGACGAGTCGGAGGTCGTCGGCCGGATCTCGAGGTCGGCGTCGGTGAGCTGGCAGTGGTCGGTGCAGGCGAAGGCGGCGTCGAAGTCGTAGTAGACGAACTCGCCGTCGTCGACGCGGCCGAGGCACGAGCTCAGGCGGAGGTCGCCGGCGTCGAAGACCGCGTTCGGGTCGCGCGGGTTGCCGTTGTCGGTGGTGACGATGCCGATCCGGTAGTTGGCGTCGACGAGGTCGAGCTCGCCGATGAACGCCTGGAAGTTCTTGGCGACGAGCGCCTGCTCCTCGGCCATCGACCCCGAGTTGTCGATGACGAAGAGAACGTCGACGTCGCGGTTGGGCTCGATCAGCGTCACCGGGTCGAGGACGATCGCCTGGTCGTACTCGACCTGCTTGACCGGGTGCTCGAGGCAGCCGGTGAGGGCGGTGGCGGCGGCGGCAGCGGTGAGGGCGAGCGACAACGAGGTGGACGGGCTACGGCGGGACATGGCGTTTCTCCTTGGGCCCTCGGCGGGCGACCCCATACGATGCAAGCGTTGGCGACAAGTCATGAAGTTGAATAATTTCAGAGGGTTGTGATCGGCCTTGCACTCGTGGGGTCTGCCAACCCCATTGGCTCCGCCAATCGTGTTGTCAACAATGTTGGCGCCCGTTGTTGTCGCGTGATGTGCCTGGGGACGCGACAACGCCGAGGCCGGCCTCCGCGCGCGGGAGGCCGGCCTCGGCGTCGTCCTTCATCGTAGCGATCGTCAGTCGAGGTCCGGGCAGAGGAGCGCGGCCTCGTAGCGCTCGACGGAGCACGTCGCCTTGATCACGCGCCCGGGCGCCGACGCCTTGGTGCGCACGAGCATCACCTCGACGTTGCCCGTGCCGGCGCAGGCGGGGGCGCTGGTGAGCGGGTCGAGGGTCATGTCGTCGTCGAGCTCCGGGGTGACGCCGCCTGCGTCTGTCAGCAGCGCGAAGCACACGTCGACGCCGTCAGGGGTCGTCCACGCGCCGTCGGCGAAGTCGCACTCCTCGAGGTCGACGCGGTCGCGGCCGCCGAGGTCGGTCTCGAAGACCACGCAGTCGGTGTCCAGGCGCGCGGTCGCCGGGTGTGTGTCCTTGACGCAGGCGTCGATGCAGCCCGGGGTGAACTGCGCCTTGACCTGCTCGGCGATGTCGCGCAGCGCCGGCGAGTAGTCGTCCTCGCAGATCGAGTAGAGGCCGGGGAAGTCGCTCTGGGCGTCGATCGGGAAGGCCTCGGCGAGCTCGCGCAGGCGCACCGGCGGGCTCGCGGGGCTGCTCCCCGTCGGGTCGTCGGCGAAGGTGCAGCCGGGGCCGATCCCGTACATCGCCTGGTAGTCGGGCGAGGCGGCGTCGGCGTAGGGGATCGGCGCGCCGTCGGTGAAGCCGCCCGGGACCCCCGCGAGGGCCGCGACCATCACCTTGGCGCCGCCCTCCTTCGAGTCGAGGAGCCCCTCGAGGAAGTCGACGTAGCGATCGACCGGGAAGAGCACGGCGTCGTCGGCGGAGCCGGCGAGCGCCCCCGTGACGTCGTAGTCGGCGGGCTCGCAGCCCTCGTAGACCGGTCCCGGGCCCTTGCAGGTGGTGCCGGCGTTCCAGCAGACCGCGCTCGTCGGGATCGGCTTGTCGGGGTCGCTCCAGAAGGTCGTGTTGTCGCGGAAGATCTCGGAGAGGTCGGGGTTGAAGGAGCAGTCGACCTCGTCGGTAATGAAGACGACCGCGAGGTGGGCGTGCGGGCGGAGGAAGCCGAAGTTGGCCGAGCCGCGGTCGGAGGCCTTGGCGAGGGCCTGGCGCATCGCCTCCAGGGGCGCCTCGGTGTCGGCGCCGGTGATCCCCTGCGGGCCGAAGCACTGGAAGGCCTCGGCGATCGACACGCCGCCGCCGAGGTTGGTCTCGCTGTAGAGGCGCTCGAGCCACAGGCGCGGGGCCGCCTCGCCGATCCCCTCGACGAGGCCGGTCTCGGTCGGTCGGATCTCGAGGTCGGCGTCGGCGCGCTGGCAGTGGTCGGTGCAGGCGAAGGCGGCGTCGAAGCCGTAGTAGTTGAAGTCGTCGATGCGGTCGCGGCACGAGCTCAGGCGGAGATCGCCGCCCTCGACGGTCACCTCCGGGTCGCGCGGGTTGCCGACGTCGGTCGTGACGACGCCGATCCGGTAGTTCGCGTCGACGAGGTCGAGCTCGGCGACGAAGGCCTCGAAGTTCTCGGCGAGGAGCGCCTGCTTCTCGGCCATCGACCCCGAGTTGTCGATGACGAAGAGAACGTCGACGTCGCGGTTGGGCTCGATGACGCTGACCTCGGTGTTGGAGCTGCTCTCGTACTGGACCTCCTTGAGCGGGTGGGCGTTGCAGGCGGTCATGGCCGCGAGGGCGAGTGACAACGAAGTGGACAGCGTGAGGCGAGACATCGGCGCTTCTCCTTTGCGGGCCTGGCGTGGCCTAAATGGGAGCAACGCGAGAGGCACATGAAGGTTTTTGAATAATTTCAAATAGTTGAATGTGCGCAAAGGTGAGGTGGGGTCTGTGGCCCTCGGATGGTGTGCAAGGGTGTTGCACCCGCTGTTGACGCTCATCGGCCACTCGCTCGAGCGCTGCGAGAGGTCGCTGCGCCAAGGGCGCAGGTGCCAACTTCGGTGCGGAGCGGCCTCAACGAGCCCCTCTCGGGTCTCGTCAGTCACGTCGCCGCGACGAAGAAGATGTCTCTTCAGGCAGGATCCTGGGCGCCGGCGACCGCGACCGTCGGTCGCGATCTCGAGGTCCCTTCAGGCGGTCGACAGCCGCGACCGCCTGTCGCAGGGCGCGGCTCCGAGGTGTCTGAATGGACAGGACGCTAGGCGCCGAGCGCGAGGCCGATCAACACCAGGGCGATCGACCACACGAGGAGCAGCGCATGGCCGGCGCCGCCGACGAGCATGACGAAGCGCTGGCACTCGCCCGGGTTGTCGGCGTCGGCGGAGCCGAGGAGGCGGGCGCCGAGGATCGCCAGGGTGATCGCCGGCGCGGCGAAGACGAGGTCGAGCGCGCGCGAGAAGTCGGGGATCACGAGGTGGCCGAGGACGGCGGCGAAGAGCGTGAGCTCGATGGCGTGGCGGCGGGCGTGCCACTGGCCGAAGCGGACGGCGTAGCTGCGCTTGCCAGCGGCGCGGTCGGCCCGGTAGTCGGGGAGCGAGGTGAGGATGTTGCCGGCGATCCCGAGGATGAAGGCGGGGACCAGCGGCGGCGCGGCGGTCAGGCTGAGGTCGCCGGTCTGGGCGTAGAAGCCGGCGAGCGGGAGGACGACGCCGACGCCGAGCGCCTGGACGATCTCGCCGTAGCCGCGGTAGGCGAGGCGCAGCGGCGCGAAGGAGTAGATCCAGACGAGGGCGTAGGCGGCGAGCGCCGCCGCCGGCATCCACGGGCGGTCGAAGTGGAGCGCGAGGAGGAGCGCGGCCGACATCGCCGACGCGGCCATCACCGCCGCGCCCTGGATCAGATCGGCGCGCCGCAGCTTGCCCTCGGGGAGCACGCGCGAGCCGCCCGAGAAGGGCGTCGGGCTGTCGTTGAGGCGGTCGGCCTCCTCGTCGGCGACGTCGTTGGCGAAGACGATGAAGAGGTGGAGGGCGACGCCGAAGCCGGTGAGGACCGCCATGATCAGCGGATCGAACGCGCCGTAGCGGGCGAACGCGACCGCCTGTCCGAAGAGCAAGGGGATCGCGATGTTGACCTGGGCGAGCGGCCGCGCCGCCTGGATCCACGGGGCGATGGACGACATTGGCGGTCGACACGATAGGCGATCGCCGGCGGCCAGGCTAGCCGGCGTCGGTGAAAGCTGTGGGCGCTCTCGCGGCGCGACCGTCGGCGCGTGGCGGCGCGATCGAGGCGCCGCTACGTCGGATGTGCTTCGAGCCTCGGCGAGAGAGCGCGCTCGATTGGCTGAACGCTCGCTGGCTGAACGCTCGCAGCCCGTGGCGAGGACCTGCTGTTCGCGCTGTGATCGTCGGCCCAGGTGGCTGCGACAGGGCGCTACGCCGGGAGGCCGGCGCGCCTGCGCTCGCGCGTCGCCGACCGCCGCGTCACCGACCGCCGCGTCACATCTTCCACAGCTCGCGGCCATGGGCGCCGTCGTCGGCGACGAAGACGATCACGTCGCCGAGCGCCGTATACTCCGCGGGATCGGAGCTGGCGGCACCCGGGTTGATGTCTGCGACGAGCGTCGTGCCCTCGACGGTGCCGTCGCTGGTCCACGGCTCGCGGCCGTGGGCGCCGTCGTCGGCGACGAAGACGAGGCGGCCGCCGACGACCCGCGGCGTGTCCGGAGACGCGCTCGCCGGGCCCGGGTTGATGTCCTTGAGGAGCTCGGTGGTCGCGGGCGCGCCGCGGCTGATCTGGAGCTCGAACCCGGTCGCGTCGGTGGCCGCCGCGAAGACGACGGCGTCGGCGACGGGCGCGGGGACGAGGGCGCCGACCGAGTCATAGGCGGCGATCTTGGCGGTGCCGCCCGCGGTCCCGTCCGAGGTGTGGAGCGCCGGGAGCGGGGTCATCCCGGATTCGTCGAGGGCGTAGAAGTAGAGGCGGCCGCCGGCCTCGACGAGGTCCGCGGGCACCCCCCAGTCGTCGCTGTAGGTCTCGGTGGCGAGCTCGACGAGGCGCTCGGTGCCGGCGATCGTGCCGTCGGTGGCCCACAGCGCGTCGACCGGCGGCCCGTAGTAGGCGATCCCCTCGCCGAGCGCCCGGGCGTCGGGAGACTTCGCCGGCAGCGGGATCCCGGCCGGCGAGGCGAAGAGGTAGAGGCGCTCGCCGAGCGCGGCCCAGCGGAAGCGGTCGCCCTCGTGGAACATCGACGTCCCGCCTGCGCTCGGCTGATCGAGGCGGGCGAGGAGCTCGGTGCCCGGCGTCGTGCCGTCGCTCGCCCAGATCCCGAACTCGCCGGCGGCGCTGCCGAGGAAGACAAGGCGCTCGCCGAGCGCGGCCGCCCCGTGGCGCGGCGGCGCGCCGTCGATCGGCGCGCGCGTCAGGCCGACGTCGATGACCGGCGCGGTGCCTTCGGTCGTGCCGTCGGTGCGCCACAGGGTCCCTGGCCACGGGCCGGCCCAGAAGTGGAGTTGATCGCCGCGCGGGGTGAAGCCGAAGGGGCCGCCGACCTCGGGCTCGGGGCCCGGGGCCGTGTCGACGAGGAGGGCGGTGCCGGCGATCGTGCCGTCGGTGCGCCAGGGCTCG
The DNA here is from genome assembly GCA_020431135.1 of Myxococcales bacterium. GTDB lineage: Bacteria > Myxococcota_A > Polyangia > Nannocystales > Nannocystaceae > JADJRG01. The sequence goes on from JAGQIT010000012.1 coordinate 5,345, forward strand.
ACGCCGTGCTCGCTCTCGACGAAGACGCCGCGCGAGACGACGTCGCGGGCGGCGAAGTAGAGTTCGCCCGCGAAGACCGCGGCCTCGGAGAGGAAGCCCGGCAGGGCCCAGCCCTCCATCAGCGCGTAGGTGCCAGCGGCGCTGCCGTCGGTGCGCCACGGTCGATCGTCGCTGAAGAAGATCACCTGCTCGCCGAGCGCGATCGGCTGGCCGAAGTAGCGCGGCTCCGGCGTGACCTGGTGGGTGCCGAGCTCGCTGGCGTCGGTGCGCCAGAGCGTGATCTCGCCGGCGATCAGCGCGTTGAAGTAGAGGGCGCAGCCGTCGGCGCCGGCGGCGAAGAGGCGCTGCGGGTTGGCGCCGCCGACGGGCTCGAGATCGACGACGAGCGCCGGCGCGGCGACGGCCTCGGGGCAGACGATCGGCGGCGGCTCGCCGGTGGTGCCCTCGCTCTCGCCCGCAGAGGTGGAAGAGGTCGAGGCCGACGTCGTGTCCGAGGTCGCGGTCGTCGACGCGTCGGTCGTCGAGTCCGCGTCCGAGGTCGCGCCCGAGGTCGCGCTCGCGGCTCCGCTAGTGTCGTCGTCCGCCGGGACGCAGCCGGCGAGCGCGACGGCGGCGAGGCGGGCGAGCGAAGTTCGGAGGGCCATCCACGAACAATACCTCCCATCCGCAGAGGCCGCGGGCCGCTCGAGCGGGTGCCGAACCGGCGGTTGAGCCGGCGCCGGTCTCGCGCGGATCCGTCGCAGGCACTGGTCGTCGGCGGGAGTCTGCGCTACCCCTGCGCTCGAGCGCCTCTCCCTTGCCTGACACGTCTCGCACCGCCGCGCCCACGAGCCCGCTCGCGCGCCGCCAG
>JAGQIT010000012.1:6235-6633 GCA_020431135.1 Myxococcales bacterium
GTGCGGGCGGCGGAGCTCGGGATGCGGCCGCTGATCGTCGAGCTCGGCCACCGGGCGTCGATGGCGGCGATCTTCTCCTTCGCGCTGTCCTCGGAGGGCGCGGACGCGACGATCGACCACGAGCCGCGGCCGATCGCCTGCGACGGCCGCCTGTCGGCGATGCGCCTCGAGCAGGACGAGGCGCTCTACGACTACATCGTCGCCCAGGTGAAGATCCGCCGGCTGGCTCGGGCGATCGCCGGAAACACGAGCCTGCGCGGCCTCTTCCGCGCCGCCCCGGCGGTCCGCGAGATCGTCACCTTGGCCAAGCTCGAGGCCCTCGCGGCGGCGGTCGACGACGACGGGGCGCCGCGCTATCGGCCGATCCTCGTCGACCTCGACGCGACCGGCCACGCGCT
>JAGQIT010000092.1 GCA_020431135.1 Myxococcales bacterium
AGGTCCATGTCGAGCTCCTGCTGGACCATCCGCTTGGTCATGCGCAGCGCGAAGTGGGGGCCGGCGGCGAGCTGAGCGGCGAGGGCGAAGGCCTCGCGGTCGACGTTGGTGCGGTCGGGCTCGTCGTTCACCACGCGGTTGGCGAGGCCGATCTGGGCGGCCTTCGCCGCCTCGACGCGGCCGCCGAGCATCAGGATCTCGCTCGCGTGGCCGAGGCCGACGACCCGCGGCAGGAGGTAGCTCGCGCCCATATCGGCGCCGCTGAGGCCGACCTGCGGGAAGAGGAAGGCGAAGAAGGCGTGCTCGCCCATCACCCGGAGGTCCGAGGCCAGGGCCATCACCGCGCCCGCGCCGGCGGCGACGCGCTTGACCGAGGCGACGATCGGCAGCGGGCACATGCGCATCGCCTGGATCAGCTCGCCGGTCATCCGCGTGAAGCGGAGCAGCCCCTCGGCGTCGCGATCGAAGAGCCGGGTGATGATGTCGTCGACGTCGCCGCCGCTGCAGAACGCCCGGCCCTCGCCCTGGAGCACCAGCGCCCGCGCGCCGGCGCCCGAGGGGTCGTAGGTCCGCCCGCCGATCGTTTTAAAGAGGTCCGTGAGCTCGCGGTAGACCTGGAAGGTGAGGGCGTTGAAGCGCTCGGGGCGGCTGAGGGTGATGATCCCGACGCGGTCGCGCTCCTCGTAGGAGAAGCTCGCGGGCTCGGGCTTGGGCAGCCAGCGCAGGTCAGGGGGCGTGTCGGTGGTCATGGTGCGGTGTCGTCCGAGGTCGCGGTATGCAGCGGGGGATGGCTAGGGGCGTGAGAGCGCGGGTGTTCGGGGGAGCGACGTGAGCCTTGCGAGCTACGGCGGGAATACGCGAAGGCCCGCGGCGAGCTCGTTGAGCCCTAGGACGCGGCGCCGTCCGGGAGGACGGCGAGCGCCTGGATCTCGACCTTCGCCCGGTCCTCGAGGAGGTCCGAGACCTCGACGAGGGCCATCGCCGGGAAGTGCTTGCCGATCAGCTCGCGGTAGGCGGCGCCGACCTCCTGGATCGCGGCGATGTACTCCTGCTTGTCGACGACGTAGAGCGTCAGGCTGATCAGGTGCTCGGGGCGGCCGCCGGCGGCCGCGACGACGGCGACGACGTTGCTCAGCGCCTGGCGAAACTGCGCGGCGAACTCGTCGCTGACGAAATTCTCGTCGCCGTCCCAGCCGATCTGGCCGGCGATCGCCAGGAATTCGCCGCGTGCGGCCATGCCGTTGCTGTAGCCGCGGGGGCGACGCCAGCCCTCAGGTTGCGCGATCCGGTGGGGCATCGGCGGCAGTTTCGCAGCCGCGCGTGGAGGTGGCAACGACACTAGCCGGATCGCCTCCGGGCCGCTCGCGAGAGGTGGCAACTGGACTTGCCACTGCGCTCTTTGCCTCGATGAAAGTCGTTCAATTTCATGGTGTTGCGATCGTGGCACGAGCCTCGCTTCTACTAGGACGCGAAAGGGACGACGACGCCATGATGAAGCTCCTCCAGACCACCGCCCTCACCGCCCTCACCCTCCTCTTCGCGGCCTGTGACCCCGGGATGATCGACGGTGACATCGAGGACCGCGGGCTCCAGGGGGACCTCGTCTTCGCCGACGTCGACGACGGCGAGCTCGATCTCGACATCGAGGACTTCGCCGACGCCCCGGTCGAGCCGGCCCCGGCGGTCGGTGACTACGACCTCGACATCGCGGCGGCCGACGACGGCGGCTGCGACAGCTCGGGCGACGACCAGGACGACGGGATCTTCGCCGACGGCGCGGACCACCAGGGCGCCTTCGACGACGACGACGACCGCGACTTCGCCGACGCCCCGGATGAGGACGAGCCCGGCTGGGGTCCCGAGGACATCGGCGACGCGGACGACGCGGACGAGCCCGACGTCTGGACCCGCCCGCTCGGCGACAAGCCCGACGAGGACGAGGACGACGGCTGGGGCCCGGAGGATCTGAGCGACGCCGACGCCCAGGACGACGACTCCGAGCCGGCGATCGACTACGACAACACGATCCGCGACCACGAGGACGAGGACGACGACGGCGACATCGACGACATCGCCACCCCGTGATCGCCCGCGGGCGCAGCGGAGGCGCAGGCCTCCGCGCTGACAAGAAGAAGAGGGGCTCCGGATGACGGAGCCCCTCTTCTTTTCTTGGACGCCGCGTCCGCGCCGCGGGGACGCTAGGTCCTCCCTCTCTTCTTCTCGTCCGGCTCCGGCGCGTCGAGGAGCGGCCCGGCGTCGCCGCGCAGCGCCGCGAGCTGCGGGACGAAGATGAAGGCGGCCGCGAGCGCGGCGGTGACGAGGCCGCTCGTCGCGCGTGCTAGCGGTCGTTTGAGCGGCGAATCGGCGGCGCGACGCGTCAGCGGTCGCGGCCGTAGATCCGGGCGACCCGCGCCTGCCACAGCAGCAGCAGCGGGACGACGACGCCCTCGAGGAGGACGCCGATGACCATCGTCGGCTCGCCGGGGTCGCCGTGCGAGCGCATCGACAGCAGGCGGCCGATCGCCCCGATGAAGACGCCGGCGCCGACGATGCGGACGACCTCGCCGTGGCGCTCGATCGCCGGGATCGCGTACCACAGGCCGATCGTCACCGCTGTGTAGACGCCGCAGAGGTAGCGGAACTGGTTGTCGAG
>JAGQIT010001143.1 GCA_020431135.1 Myxococcales bacterium
CCCCGAACCCGGTGGGGGAGGCGCGGAGCCGGGGATCCCGGGGGCGACCATCGCTTGGCCGAGGAAGAGCTGGAGCGCGGCGCCGCAGGTGTCGCCGATCGCGTCGCCGAGGGCCGGTGCGGCCGATCCCTCGAGGCCCGCGGACTGCAGGGCCGCGCGGGCGAGGTCGGCGATCTCCTTGGCGGTCGGCGCGGGCACGGCGCTCCTATCCCTTCGCCTTCACAGAGGCGGAGCCGACGAGCGCAGCTCCGGTGAAGTAGCACTTGTGGCTCTCGGTGGTGATCACGCCGCCGCCGCCGGTGCCGAGGTTGATCTCGCCCGAGGCGTCGATCGTCGCGTTGGCGCATTGGAGCGTGACGTCGCCCTTGACCGTGATGGTCAGCTCGGCTTCGCCGGTGATCTCGATCGCCGCGTCCTTGCGGATCGTGACCACGTTCTTGCCGGTGGTGATGACGATCGACTCCTCCTTGTCGATCGCCAGCGAGGCGAGCCCCGCGAGCGGCGACTCGACGCGCCACTCGCCCGCCTCGTGGATCGGCGGGTTGGCCTTGTCGGAGTAGAGCCGACCGGCGACGATCGGCCGGTTGGGATCGCCGCCGACGTAGGTGATGAGCACGAGGTCGCCCTCGCGCGGGGCGCTGGCCATCCCGACGTGCGGCGTGGTCATCGGCACGTTGCGCAGCTCGAGGTCGAGCTCGCGCAGCTTGACGTTGCACTCGTAGTTGTGGGTGTCGCCCTCGGCGTGGGGGAGGGTCGCCGTGACGACGCCGACGTCGCCCAAGCGGAGGTGCTTGAGCTCGTCGCGGACGATCGCGCGAAGGACGTGGAGCAGGTCGCTCACGGAGAGCCTCCGATCTGGCTTTGCAGCGTTTGGGCGGTGGAGATCGTGCCGCTGAGGGCGTCGCGCACGGGGGCGACCTCCTCGGCGTAGCGCGGGAGGCCGCCGGTGATCAGGGAGAGGCTCGCGGCCACGTCATTGACCGCGTTCAGCCCGGCGTTGTCGGGGTTCGCGTCGGCGAACGCTGGCTCGGCGAGGACCCTCCCGAGCGTGGCGAGGACGTTGAGCAGGCCGCCGAAGAGCGCCGCGGCGTCGTTGACCTCGTTGAGGGGATCCTTGAGCTTGCTCAGCCAGGCGTCCGCCAGCTCCAGCGCCTCGATGAGCTCCGTGAACCCGGCGGCGAGCGGGCCGCCGATGCCGAGGCGCCGGGCGAGGTCGCCGAGGTCGTTGGCGACCTCGGTCTCGAGGAGGGCGTCGACGGCGACGATCAGGGCGCTGACGCGGGCGAGGACGTCGCGCGCGGTCGCGCCGTCGCTGCGCGCGACCGCCGTGAGACCCAAGGTCGGATCGAAGGTCGCCAACACCCCACTGAGCTCCGCGCCGCGGCGACCGACGTCCTCGAGCTTCGCCAGGAAGTCGGCGCCGCCGGACATCGCCTTGACGAGCTCGGCGGCGGCGCCGAGTTCGGCGCCCGCGAGCTCGTCGAGGAGGTTGATGGAGTCGTTGGCGAGGGTGGTGATCAGCTCGCCGAGTCCGCCCGCCTCGGCGAGTTCTGTGAGCACTGCGTTGAGCTTGTCGGGGTCGACGCCGGCGAGC
>JAGQIT010001144.1:0-1479 GCA_020431135.1 Myxococcales bacterium
ACCACCACTTCCACTACGGCTACTTTTTGCGCGCCGCCGCCGAGGTCGCCCGCCGCGAGTACGTCCTCCGCGACGCCGCCGCGCGCCTCGGCTGTCGTCAAGACCAGGTCGCTCTCGAGGCCGAGGGCTGCGGGGCGCGGGGCAGCCGCTGCGACCTCTACGTCGCGCGCTGCTCGCTGGCGATGCTGACCTACGTCCGCGTGCCGCGCAGCCACGAGCCGCCGCGCCTGGAGTCGCAGACCTACGTCACCGGCTGCTTCGAGGGCGCGACCTGCTGCGACGGCGTCTGGCGCTGCAACAACGGCGCCGGCGCGCCGATATGTCCACACGAGCAGGTCGACGCGCGGCCGTGTCGCTGAGCGGGCGCTAGCGGCCGGCCTCGGCGAGCTCCTCGGCGACCCCGGCCGCCGCGAGGCGGGCCTGGCCGTCGCGGTCGCCGAGGGAGACGGCGACGCCGACCAGGAGCGACGCGGCGAAGGCCGGCGGCAGCTCCGAGAGCTCGGCGAGGAGCGGGCCGACCTCCGGCAGGTGGACGAGGCCGAGCTTCCACGCCGGCACCAGGATCATCCCCGTGAGCATCGCCGCGATCGCCCCGCGCTGGGTCACGCGCGGCCAGAAGATCGACAGGATCATCAGCGGGCAGAAGGTCGCGGCGATCCCCGACCAGCCGAAGATCGCGAACCAGAAGACCGTCCGGTCGGGGGAGGCGTGGGCGACCGTCAGCGCGAGCGCCAGGGCGACGATAGCGAGGGCGAAGGTGGCCGCGCGGCTGTGGCGGACGAGCGCCGCGTCGGCGAGCTCGGGGCGGTAGATCTTCTGAAAGATGTCGCGGACGACCGCGCTCGCGGCGAGGACCAGCAGCGAGTCCACCGTCGACATGATCGCCGAGAGGATGATCGCGATGTAGAGGCCGACGAGGAAGGCCGGCATCAGGTGCTCGACGAGCATCGGCAGCACGGCCTCGGCGTCGCCGAGCGCCGCCGCCACGCTCTCACCCGGTCCGGAGAAGATCGCCCGCCCGAGGAGCCCGATCGCGACCGCGCCGCTGTCGGCGATCACCGTCCAGGCGACGGCGACGAGCGCCCCGGGGGCGATCTCCCGCTCGGAGCGCAGGGCGAGGAAGCGGACGAAGATCTGCGGCGAGCCGAGGAAGCCGAGGCCGATCGCCGCGAGGCCGACGACCGAGAAGATCCCAGCGATCGTCGCGCCCTCGGCCCCCAGCGGGCTGAGGAGGCTCGGGTCGATCGCCTGCAGGCGCTCGCCGACCGCCGCGAAGCCGCCGGCGCTGACGAGGGCGACGATCGGCAGGAGGGCGAGGCCGGCGACCATCATCGAGCCCTGGAAGATGTCGGACCAGACGACGGCGACGAAGCCCCCGCTGGTGACGTAGACCATGACGACGACGAAGCCGACGAGGGCGCCGAGCGTGTAGTCCCAGCCGAGGAAGGTCTCGAAGGCCTTGCCGGTCGCGTCGATCTG
>JAGQIT010001144.1:1639-4965 GCA_020431135.1 Myxococcales bacterium
CTCGCCGACGACGACCCACAGCGCCTTGACGCCGACGGCCGCGCCCATCCCCGTGAGGCCGAGGAGCAGCCACGCCGACTCGCCGGTGGCCCGCGCCGAGAAGGCGATCGCGAGGAATCCGAGGTCCTTGCCGCCGACGAAGTAGTCGCGCAGGTCCTTCATCCGCCGCGAGGCGACGGCGCCGATGACGATGAGGATCGCCAGGTAGAGGAGGACGCCGAGGAGCGTCGGCAGCTCGGCGTCGGTCATCGGCGCCTCCGCGGCGGCGCTTGGCGGGGCGGCGCGAGCCGGAGGGGGGCGCGCGGGAAACGGCGAGGCATGGGTCGTCGAAGATACACCGCGCGCTCGCGCGCGGCCTCGGCCCCGCGCGAGCGCGTCGGAGGATCGGGCCCTCCTAGTCGTGTGCGGCGGCGACCATGCTGTCGACCGTCGACATCTGGCCCGCCGCGTAGGCCTTGCTGATCGCGCTCCAGTTCGCCACCAGCTTGCGCCACGCGCCGGAGAGGCCGCTCAGCGACGAGAGATCGCCCGCGTACTGCGGGAAGCGTTGGAGGAAGTTGTAGCAGTTGGCGAAGTCGTAGTGGTCGTAGGGCGCCGACGTCGGATCGACCGGGCAGCCGAAGTAGTTCCCCCTCCCTTGGGCCCACGCCCACTGCTGGAGCGGCGCGCCGGCGAGTTTGTGGGCCATGGCGACGACCGACGCGCCCGAGTTCTTCTCGATCTTCAGCCAGTCGGCGACCTCCTGCGCGTCGGCGTTGATGATCTTCCCGGTCGCCCAGTCGATCTTGAGCGTGCGCTCGACGACCTGGTCGTGCCACCACCAGCGGGTGTCGGAGTCGCCGACCGCGTTGGTGTCGTGCTGGAGCGCGATGACGAAGCGGATCGTGAACGTCAGCTTGAGCTCGATCGTGCCCTCGAAGGTCTCCGGCACGGTCCACAGCCCCTGCGAGATGATCGGGAGGTTGCCCGGGTTGAAGCACTCCGCCGGCGGCGTGCGCATCTCCGCGTGGTGGAAGATCGCGTCGGTCTCGCGCCAGTACATGTCGCTCGGACCGCTGTAGGAGTCGGAGTGGTCGTCGACCGTTCCGGTCATCCGGTAGAGGTGCTCGAGCTGCGTCGTCGACTGGTTGTCGAAGGTGACGGCGGTGTAGTTGTAGGAGACGCTGGTCGACTCGGAGAAGCCGACCCCGGCCTGGACGTTGTCGCCGAAGAGGCCGGCGTTGCCGTTGAAGCCCGACGAGCTCGAGACCGTGCCCGACTGGTTGCGCGTGTTCGGCTGTGAGCCCTGGAACATCACGCCCGGCCCGCTGACGCTGGCGTCGAGCTTGACGGACTCGGTGTACCAGCCGCGCCCCTTGTTGACGTCGTCGGCGATGGCCGAGCCGGCGCTGACGATCGTCCCGCCGATCGTGTCGCTGTCGAACATCCGCAGCCACAGGCCGTTGTGCTGCGGGTTGAGGTCGTTGGCCAGCGACTGGCTGAGGACGACGCGGAGCCGGATGAGCCCGTGCTGCGTCATGCTGCTGGTGGTCGGGTAGTCGTGATCCCAGGTGCTCGCGTCGTGGGTGTAGGTGAGGGGGATGTCGATGTTCTCCTGGAAGAGGGGCATCTCGCGGATCGTGTAGTTGCTCATGACGGCTTCCTCGCTGCGCTCGTGGCGTATTCGGTGGGTTGTGAAGGTGGACAGATCGATGGGCTAGTTCTCAGGCTGGGCTTGCCTTCGGCGCGGGTCGGCGCTACTCGCCCTCGCCGGCGGGCGGCTCGCCCCCGTCGATCTCGTGGTCGCCGGGGGGGGGCGGCTCGACCCCGCCTTCGGACTCGCTGCCGCTGTCGTCGTCGGAGTTCGAGGGATCACGCGGGGCGCCGAGGTCGACGCGCTGGCGCCCGCCGAGCCGCCCGTTTTGGGGGTCGCCGGCGTTCAAGGAGCCGGCCTGCCCCGCGAGGGCGCTGACCTCGGTCACCAGCGCCCCGACCGCGGTGTCGGCGGTCGCCGGCGCCGCCGTGCGCGGCAGGTCGTTGGCGTACTTCTCGAGCGTCAACTGCTGCTCGCGGAGCTCACTGTGGAGCTGCTCGTACTGGGGGTTGTTGATCCCGTCTGGGATCTGCGCGGCGAGGGTGGGCATGCTGTCCGTGTTGAGCTTCGTCGTCTCGGCGTCGAGCATCATGAGGTCGTTGGCGAGCTTGGGATCGCTTCGCTTGGCCGACTCAAAGTCGTCGCGCGCGCGCTCGGCGTTGCGCGCGAAGAGCTCGGCGCGGGCGACGTAGTCGTTGACGAGGGGGTCGTTGAAGTGGCTGAGGGGGAGGTGCGCGGAGGCGTCGAGCGTCCCGTGCGTGACCTCCTTGAGGCGCTCGACGATCTGCGCGTTCGTCTCGTCGACGAGCGCGTTCGCGTGCTCGAACTCCAGCGTCGGCTTGCTGAGCTTGTCGCTGAGCTTGAGGACGGCGTCGCGCGAGCGCTCGACGCTCGCGCGGATGTTGTTGAGTAGGTTCTCCCAGGGCATGGCGTGCTCCGCTCCTTGGTCGCGTGTGGCGGTGGAGGCACGACCGACGAGGACTCGACGGCCGCGTGCTCCGTGACTGCGCGCCCGAGCGGCGCGCTCATGGACGGAGTGCCGCGGGGGCGCGTCGGGATTGCGCGAGCGATCGTTTTTTTCGATCTTCTTCGTATTCCTCTCGTGCCCTCCGCACCCGACGTGAGCGGCGGCGGCTCGTGGCGGCTCGTGGCGTGAGGCCTGAGGCGAACGGGTCACGGGGGCACGGCGCGCGCTTGCGCGCGCGGACCTCCTCGGTCATCCTCCCGGCGATGCGCTTCGACCCGCCGCTCCGCCGCGGACGCCTGATCCGCCGCTACAAGCGCTTCTTCGCCGATCTCGAGCTCGAGGGGATCGGCGAGGTCGTCGCCCACTGCCCGAACACCGGGTCGCTGCGCGGCTGCCTCGTCGAGGGGGCGCCGGTCCTCGCCCACTTCGCAAACGACCCGAAGCGCCGCCTCCAATGGACCTGGGCCGCGGTCGAGATCGACGGGACGTGGATCGGCGTGTGGTCGGCGAAGGCCGAGGCGATCGTCGCCGAGGCGATCGCGGGCGGCGAGCTCCTCCCGGAGCTCGCCGGCTACGAGCGCATGACCACGCAGGTCGCCTACGGGGCCGACGGCGCGCGCTCGCGGATCGACCTCCTGCTCAGCCGCGGCGGCGCGCCGGCGCCGGGGAGCCGCGGCGAGCGGCGGCCCTACGTCGGCGACGAGCGCGTCTACGTCGAGGTCAAGAGCACGACGATGCGCCTCGCCCCGGGGATCGCCGCGTTCCCGGACGCGGTCACCGAGCGCG
>JAGQIT010001145.1 GCA_020431135.1 Myxococcales bacterium
TCGGCTGCAACGACGACGGCTGCCGGATGTGGGACTCGATGATCGAGTTCAACTGGTGCCACGACACGACCGCCGGCAGCCAGGGCGACGGCATCGAGGTCAAGACCGGCTCGTACAACAACCAGATCCGCCACAACGTGATCCACGACGTGAAGTACCCGGGGATCACGATCTACGGCACCGTCGGCAACAAGGCGCCGAACGTCGTCGTCGGCAACGCGGTGTGGAACGTCGGCGACAACGGGATCCAGACCGTCGGCGACGCCGTCGTCGTCAACAACCTCGTCTTCGACGTCGGCGCCAACGGCATCCACGCCAAGCCCAGCCAGGGCGAGATCGTCGAGAAGATCAAGATCGCCCACAACACGATCATCAACCCAGGCGGCGTCTGCCTGCGCGGCAACGAGTGGCCCGGCGGCGACGGGATCGTCGTCGCCGACAACGCCTTCTATTGCCCGGGCGGCACGGCGATCAAGCTGCCCAACGGCGCCGGCTCGGCGACGATCGACAGCAACGCCGTCGTCGGCGGGGTCGAGGGCGCGCCGATGGGCACCTTCGACGGCGTCAGCCTCGACGCCGCCTTCATCGACGCCGCCGGCAAGGACGTCTACCCGAAGGGCGACTCGCCGCTCGTCGACGCCGGCGCGGCCGGCCACGCCGACGACGACTTCAACTGCCTGCCCCGCGACCCGAATGGCGTCGACGTCGGCGCCTACGACCTCAGCGACCCGGCCAACCCCGGCTGGGCCGTCGGCCCCGGCTTCAAGACCTGCGCCGACGGGGGCGACACCGACGGCACGACCTCCGGCGGCGACACCGACGGGACCTCCGGCGGCGAGACGACCGGCGACGCCACCGACGGCACCACCGGCGACGCCACCGACGGCACCACCGGCGCCTCGAGCAGCGCCACGGCGAGCGCCACTGACGGCACCTCGGACAGCAGCACGGGCGACGCGTCGGCCGGTTCGGACACCGGCGCGAGCACAGGTGACGCGACCGCCAGCGCGACCGCGACCGCGACCGCCGGCTCGGCGACGACGGGCGCTGACATGGACGACGAGGGGGAGGGGTGCGCCTGCGGGATCGACACGCAGACCTCCTCACCGCGAGAGCTCGCGCTCTTCACCCTCGCGGGACTCCTCGCCTTCGGCCGTCGTCGCCGCGGCCGGTGATCCACGTCGCCCAGCGGGCCCCGAGGGCCGCGCCGCTCGCCGCCTCGAAGAGCCGTCGGCCAGCCGCTGCGCGGCGCTCCAACGGCCCGCGCGGAAGCGACCGCGGGCGCCCCGGGGATTCCCCCGTTGACCGGGCGCTCGGCGATCGTGGATTCTCTGCACGGGTCAACCGTGAGTTAACTGCGAGGTTTACATCACGAAATCGAATCCCGCGGCGCCGAGCCCGGTCGAAGGGCCCCACACCCGAACAAGAGAGGCACTGAATGAAGACGCTGATGATCTCCAGCCTGGTCGCCGCCGTGATGGCGCTGCCCGCCGTCGCCCACGCCGAAGTCGCGGTCGAGGCGAGCGCCGAAGTGGAGGCCTCTGTCGAGGTCCAAGACGACATCCTCATGGTCCTCGACCTGCCGATCGCCACCCTCAACGCCCGCGACGCCGGGCTCGAAGAGGCGGAGATCGAGGAGGCGCTCGACGGCGCCGCGGAGATCGGCCTCTCCGCCGGTGACGCGGCCGCGGCCATCACCGTCGAGACCGAGGAGGTCAAGACCCGCGGCAAGAAGAAGGGCTTCGGCCTCTACGTCAAGAAGCTCCTCATCGAGGGCTACCGCGGCGACGAGCTGGCCAAGAAGATCCAGGAGCGCAAGGAAGAGCTCGCCGAGATGAGCGACGAGGAGAAGGCCGAGCTCAAGGCCAAGCTCAAGGCCAAGCACGACGAGGAGAAGGAGCGGCGCAAGGAGCTCCACGCCAAGATCAAGGCGGAGAAGGCCGCCGGCAAGAAGATCAAGCACCGCCACCAGGAGCTCCACGCCAAGCTCGACGCCAAGCGCAAGGAGACGAAGCGCCAGCACGTCGCCAAGCAGGGCAAGCTCAACGCCAAGATCGCCAAGGAGAAGCGCAAGGACGATCCCGACAAGGCGAAGATCAAGGAGCTGCGCGAGGAGAAGGCCGAGAACCGCGAGGACACCCGCGAGAAGCTCGACAAGATCGAGGCCCGCGAGGACAAGCTCGAGAAGCGCGAGGATCACCTCAAGGACAAGCACGAGAAGCGCGCCGACAAGCTCGAGGCCAAGAAGGAGCTCCGCGACAAGCGCGAGGACAAGCGCGAGAAGATGAAAGAGA
>JAGQIT010001146.1 GCA_020431135.1 Myxococcales bacterium
GAGGCCGGAGAGGCCGGAGAGGCCGAGGGCATCGAGGGTCTCGAGACCGAGGGCGAGGCCGACGAAGCCGTTGAGGCGACCGAGACTGCGTCCCAGGAAGAGGCCGAAGCCGCTGAGGCGACGGAGCCCGAGGACGCGGCCGAGGCCGAAGCGGCAGAGCCCGCGCAGACGGAGCTCGAGGCCGCCCCAGAGGCCGACGAGGTCGACGCCGAGCTGACCGAAGAGACCGACGCGGTCGAGGCGGCGCAGCCGGAAGAGGACGCGACCGAGTCCGCGGAGCCGGAGCCCGCGGTGGAGCCCGCGGTGGAGCCCGCCGAAGAGGCCGAGGAGGCGGGCTCGGAGCCCGAGCCGGAGCCCGAACCCGCCGCGGACGAGCCCGACATCAGCGAGGAGCTCGAGGAGCTCGAGTTCTTCATCAGCCAGGGCTTCGACGACGACGCCGCGGTCGCCTACATGGAGCTCGTCGGCCGCTACCCCGGGCACTCGGCGCTCGACCCCTATACCGAGCGCTTCGCCGCGACCCTCGAGACGCCGGCCGAGGAGGCCGCCGCGCCGGTGCTCCTCGACGACGAGGCCGTGCTCCCCGACTCGAGCGGCGAGTCCGGCGACTCCTTCGAGGCCCCGCTCTTCGACTTCGGCGAGAACGACGAGGAGGACGACTTCCTGTCGTCGATCTTCGACGACGACGCCCCCGCGGTGCGCAAGAGCAAGCCGGCTGAGCCGCCGCGCGCCCGCGCCGAGCTCGAGGGCCAGGCCGACGCCCGGGACCTCTTCGACCTCGGCACCGCCTACCGCGAGATGGGCCTCATCGACGACGCCCTGACCCAGTTCCGCATGGCCTCCAAGGACCCGGAGTGGAAGGCGAAGTCGCTGGTGATGATGGCCAGCCTCCACCTCCACCGCGGCGAGATCCCGCTGGCGATCGCCGACCTCGAGGAGGCCGTCGCCTTCGCCATCAACGACACTGAGGCGAGCGAGGCGCGCTACGAGCTCGGCGTCATCTTCCAGGTCATGGGCGAGCACGCGAAGGCGATCGCCGCCTTCGAGCAGGTCCACGTCGGCTACCGCGATCGCGACGAGCGCCTCACCGCGCTCCTCGAGTCCTGAGCCGCGGCCGCGCGTGTGAGGTCACCCGAACGCGTCGCCGCGCGCCGTCGCCGGGTGAAACGCCCGCATTCGCCGGGTGCGTCGCCTGCGGGCCCGCGGCCCTGCGTCGGTCCTGAGCGCCGGCAAACGGGCATCTGCGCAATAACCGCGATTGCCCACGTTCGCCGCTTGAGAACGGCCGCGCGCTCTGTTACAGCAAGCGCCCCACAAGACGACCATGGAAAGCCAGATCGAGAAGATCAGTGCGGTTGAGTACCGCGTGCGTGTTGAGATCCCCTGGGAGACCGTGTCGCCGCGGCTCAGCGCCAAGCTGCGCGATCTTCGGCGCAAGGCGCGGCTCCCGGGCTTCCGCCCCGGCAAGGTGCCGCCGCAGATGATCGAGCGCCTGTTCGGCAAGAGCGTCCGCGACGAGCTCGCGCGTGAGCTCGTCGACGAGACCTTCCAGAACGCGGTCGTCCAGCACTCGAAGGTGCCGCTCACCCAGCCGGCGCTCGAGAGCAACGACCTCGACAACGGCAAGCCCTTCACCTACTCGGCGCGCTTCGAGGTGCCGCCGGAGATCGAGCCGAAGAACTACACCGGCGTCGAGGTCCGCCGCCGCCCCGCCGTGATCGACGAGTCCAAGGTCGACGCCCGCCTC
>JAGQIT010000093.1:0-2073 GCA_020431135.1 Myxococcales bacterium
CGGATCGCCGCCCTCCTCGCCCTCGAGTCGCTCCACGACGCCGACTCGCCGCAGGCCGATCACCTCGCGCTCCGCTCGTCGCAGGCCGACATCCGCCGCCTGGCGATCATCCGCTTCTGGCAGCGAAAGCTCATCGATCGGCCCGACGTCCTCGCGGCCCTGCGGCGCCACGCCGCCGACGCCGACGCCGGCGTCCGCCAGGTCGCCTTCCTGGTCTCGCTCCTCCAGAAGCCGAACCTCGCGGCCGCGCTCCGCTACCGCGACCGCCAGCTCCACCGCCAGCTCCACGAGATCGAGAGCGCGCCGGCGCCGAGCTTCGAACTCGCCGCCGACGCGAGCGACGACTCCGAGGGCGGCAAGGCCCGGGCCGCGCTCCTCGCCACCCTCGAGGGTCGGGCCGGCGCGGACGCGGGCGACGACGACGCCAAGGACGAGGGCAAGAAGGGCAAGGGCGGCCTCCCGAAGCCGAAGAAGGTCGACGCTTCGAAGGTCAGCGAGGACGACAAGCGCCCGCTCCTCGAGGCGATGGCCAGCCGCGCCCTCGACACCTGCCTCGCCGGCGCGCGCGGCCTCGCGCTCCTCGGTGATCCGCGGGCGCTCGGCACCCTCCTCCAGCTCAGCCGCGAGCGCGACGGCAACGTCCGCGTCGAGGTCTGCAAGGCCCTCCAGGCGCTCGGTGACCCCCGCGGCGCCGCCCGCCTCCGCCTCCTGATGCGCGACGGCGAGGCGAGCGTCCGCGACGCCGCCTTCTCGGCGCTGATCAAGCTCGAGTCGTCGGAGACCCTGGCGATCGCCGAGGCCGGCCTCCTCGCCGAGCACGAGGACATCCGCCGCCGCGGCCTCGACCTCCTGGTCCGCCAGCTCCGCGACGCCCGCAAGGCCGGCACGAGCGGCCCCGAGGTCGACGCCGCGGTCGCGCTCCTCGAGCGGGCGCTCGGCGACGCCGCCCGCTCGGTCCGCTCCGAGGCCTTCAAGGCCGCGCTCAACCTCGAGATCAACGGCGGCGGCGCGGCCTCGCTCCGCTTCGCCCTCCGCTCGCTCCACGCCGACATCCGCAAGGAGGTGCTCGGCGAGGTGATCGGCCAGATCGAGGTCGCGTGGGCCTGGGAGCTCCTCCTCGAGCTCTTCGCCGACCCCGACGCCAGCGTCCGGGCCGAGGCCTTCGACTTCGCGATGAAGCGGACCAAGGGGATCGGCGAGGGCCCGCTCCAGGCGGCGCTCTCCGGCCCCTACCCCGACCTCCGCCTGGCCGCGACCGAGATCCTCGCCAAGCGCAAGGCGCCCGGCGTCCAGGAGCTCCTCGCCAAGGCCGCCCGCGACGACGACGAGAAGGTCCGCCGCCTGGCGATCGACGCCCTCCTGGTCAACGACGCCGACGAGGCGCTGGTCGAGGCGATGGCGAGCCCGCATGCCGACGTGGTCGTGCGGGCGGCCGCCGCCCGGGCGATCCACGGCGACGCGCGGGCGCTCGATCCCCTCCTCAAGGTGATCGGCGAGCCCGAGCCGGAGATCCCCGCGCTCCAGGCGAAGTGGCGCGACCTCGTGGTCGCCGGCCTCGGCGGCATCTCCGAGCTAGCCGACCCAAGGGCCAGGTCCGCGATCGCCCCGCACCTCGAGAGCAAGGACGGCCGGATCCGCAAGGCGGCCGCCCAGGCGCTCGCCGGCGCCGCCCGCCCGGGGGACGCCGAGTCGCTCGCCGCCCTCCAGGCCGCGCTCCAGCACAGCGACGCGGCCGTCCGCCAGGAGGCCGCCCTCGGCCTCGCCTTCTGCGGCGAGCTCGCGGGGGCGTCGCTCCTCTTCTCGAGCAAGAACCTCGACGGCGAGGCGCTCCTCGCCTCGATCGCCCTCGGCGCCCGCGCCCACGACGTCTTCATGTCCTTCCTCGACCACCGGGTCGAGGCGATCCGCGACCGGGCGATGCTCCTCCTCCTCCTCCAGGAGATGGCGGAGGGCGACGGCGTCCCCGACCGCAGCCTCGCCGCGCTCTCGGCCGAGCACCCGCGGGTCCGCCTCGCGGCCGCCCAGGCGCTCGAGAGCTTCGGCGATCACGACGCCTTCTTCCGCTTCGTCGTC
>JAGQIT010000093.1:2163-5417 GCA_020431135.1 Myxococcales bacterium
AGCCCGCAGCTCCGGGTCCGGGCCGCCCGCCTCCTCGACGCGCTCGCGGCCGAGAAGCAGGAGGACTTCGACCGCCGCTGGCGGATCTTCTCCGAGCGCTACGCCGCGACCCTCAAGGCGGTCGGCGAGCGGGCGGCCAAGCGCGCGCCCGCGCCGTCGATCTACGCGCCGGACGAGCTCCGCCAGCTGGTCTTCGGGGCCTACGCCGGCCTCTCGCGCCTCTCGGGCGGGGCCGCCGAGGCCAAGATCCGGCAGACCGCGATCGCCCGCCTGGTCGCGGTCGCTGGCCAGGGCTGGGCGCCGAAGGCCGCGGT
Source organism: Myxococcales bacterium (assembly GCA_020431135.1). Lineage (GTDB taxonomy): Bacteria > Myxococcota_A > Polyangia > Nannocystales > Nannocystaceae > JADJRG01. The sequence goes on from JAGQIT010000093.1 coordinate 2,478, forward strand.
CTTCGCGGTCCTGGTCCCGGCCCTCGGCGACGGCCAGGCGAGCGTCCGCGCGCTCGCCTTCGAGAGCCTCCGCGACCTCGGGATGGCGGTCGACGTCCTCGCCACCGAGGCGATCGGCGCCGGCCAGCGCGACGTCGGCGGCTTCGGCCTCGACCTCCTCGCCCGCAGCGGCGGCGAGGGGGGCGGCGCGGCGGTGCTCGAGGAGGTCATCCGCGAGAACACCGACGGCCTCGAGATCGAGGCGGCGCGCCTCCTCGCGTCGTTCCGCTCGGGCGTCGGCGCCGGCGAGGGCGGCCTCAGCGACGCCGACAAGGCGAAGCTCGACGCCGCCTGGATCGCGGTCCACCGCCTCGCCCTCAGCGCCCGCTCGGAGCGCCTGCGCGGCGACGCCGTCCGCGGCCTCGCCGGCGCCTACGAGGAGGGCGGCAAGGGTCCGGCGGCCGACGGCCTCCGCGTCGCCCTCGGCTCGAAGTACCGCGAGCTCCGCTTCGCCGCCGCCGAGGCGCTCGCCGAGCGCGGCGACGCGGCGGCCTTCGAGGTCCTCCTCGAGATGCTCCGCTCCGACGAGCGCCGCGACCAGCAGACGGCGATCCGCTGCCTGCTCCGCCTCGCCGACGCGCGGGCGCCGGACGCCTTCCTCGACCGCGTCGACAACGACGAGTCGGGGACGGCCCGCGCCGACGAGCTCCTCAAGGCGGCCGGCGGCCTGCGCCGGCCGGAGAACGTCGCCCGCCTCCTCGGCTACCTCGAGCGCGACCAGCACCGCGAGGCGGCCTACCAGGCGATCCTGACGATCAGCGGCCACGACCAGCGGATCGAGGATCCGGAGGACGAGGGCAAGCAGGGCGCGCCCGGCTGGGAGGGGCGCCAGCACCCGCGCCACGACGCGGTCCTCGTCCAGCTCATGGACGCGCTGCGCCACCTCGGCGACGAGCGCCTCCTCCAGCGCCTCTTCCCGGCGGCGACCTGGGCCCGCGGCAGGGAGCTCGACGCCGCGATCGCGCCGCTCGTCGGCCACGCCAAGCCGGACCTGCGCAACGGCGCGATCTCGGCGCTGGCGTGGCGCCTGCGCAAGCGCGGGGCCGACAAGGCGGCGCTCGTGGAGGCGCTGCAGGGCGGCGACCCGCACAGCCAGTTCCTCGCCGCCGAGGGGCTCGCGCTCGCCGGCCACGCCGAGGGGATCTCGATCCTCCTCGCGGGCGTCGACATGATGCCCGACCTGCGCATGCGCAAGCGGGCGGTCCTCGCCCTCGGGCACCTCGCCGACGCGCGGGCGCTCGACCTCCTGCTCCGCCTCGCCAGCGAGGAGGGCCACGCCCTCCAGGAGCAGGCGGCCGAGGCCCTCGGGCACCTGCGCGAGGCGGCCCCCGACCGCGCCGACAAGGTCTTCGCGGTCCTCAAGGGCCTCGCCAAGGGGGAGCAGAGCGGCGTCGCCCGCCAGGCGCTCACGGGCCTGCGCTACTTCGGCGGACGCGACGCTTGGGCGCTCATCCGGGCGGCGACGACCGACCCGAACTGGGCGCTGCGCGAGCGCGCGGCCGAGCTCCTGCGTCACGACGAGGACGCGCCGGAGACCCGCGAGCTCCTCGCCGAGCTCATCCGCAGCGATCGCCACTACCGCGTCTACCTGGCCGCCGGTCAGAGCCTGCGCCTGATCTACGGCGAGGACTCGGTCGAGCCGGACTACGCCTTCCTCGAGAACCAGCAGCCGCTCAAGCTCCAGCCGGATCTCATCGAGCGCCTGCGCGAGCGCGGCGACCCGAAGCGCCTCCTCGAGGCGCTGCCGAAGGTGAAGAACACCGCCCTGCGGACGCCGCTGATCACGATCCTCACCGCCCGCGCGCCGCTCCCGGTCGACGCGGCGGTGGCGAGCCTCGGCAGCAGCCGCGAGCTCACGGTCGCGGTCGCGGCGCGGATCCTCGGCACCGCCGGCCCGGAGATCGCCGAGGCGCACGGCGGCGCCCTGGTCACGGCCTGTGAGCGCTGGGCGGACGCTTGGGCCTCCGAGCTCGCCCTGGTCACCGGCGCCGTCGAGCTCAGCGCGCCCGCTGAGGACGACGACGATCACGACGACGACGACGACGACGATGACGACGACGACGACGACGACGATGACGATGACGACGATGACGACGACGACTGATCTCGAACGCGTCCTCGACGGCCTGGATGCGAGCGCATGGGCTCGGCTTCAGACCTGCGGTGGTGAAGCCGCCCGCGGGCGCGTCGCGCCTCACGCCTCACTTCAGCACATTTGTGGTCCGGAGCGTCGTGCCGTCGCCGTCGTCGAGCTGGCCGACCCTCGCATGACCTCGGCGGCGACGCGCTCGTTCGGGGCGCCTGCCACGAACGGGCGAGCCCGCGACCTCTCCTGAGGTCGCAGGCTCAGACGCGCGTCGGTGCGACGACGGCGAGCTAGGCGAAGAGCCCGAGGTCCGATCCGGCGAGCGGAAACCGCGTCGCCAGCTCGTGATCCTGGATCCCCGCGAGCGCCCGCAGCGAGTGGTGGATGTGCGCCGGCGTGATCACCTCGCCGTTGTGCGGCTGCGCGTACTGGTCGTCGTCGGTGCTGCCGACGACGCGATCGCCGGGGATCCCGGCGCCCATCAGCATCGCGCTGGTGTGCGGCCAGTGGTCTTTTCCCGAGTACTGATCGTTGCCGTTGTAGCCGGGGCCGCGGGCGAAGTCGGAGCCGACCATCACCGTCAGGTTGCCGGCGAGGCCCATGCTCTCGGCCTCGCTCATCAGGAAGTCGACGCCGTAGAGCAGCTTGGCGAGCTGGCGGATCTGGTCGCGGTCGTGGTTGCCGTGGGTGTCGAAGCCGCCGAGGTTGAGGTTGACGGCGACCGCGAGCCCGGCCTTGAACGCGGCGAGGGCGAGCTGCGCCTGCTGCATCATGTTCTGGAGGTCCGAGAGCTCGTAGCCCGGCAGGGTCGCGAG
>JAGQIT010000093.1:5522-8028 GCA_020431135.1 Myxococcales bacterium
CTCAGCCGATCCTGGCTCGCCTGGCGGATCCTGTCCATGCGCGCCTGCGGGAGGTAGCGCTCGGTCTCCGGATCGTCGGGGCTGATCAGGTCGGGGTAGGCGACCTTCTGCAGGGCGTCGAGGTTGCTCATGCGGGTCAGCGGCACGAGCCCCTGCGTCGCGTCGTAGCCGCCGCTGCTGATGTAGGCGAGCGGGTTGTTCGGCGAGCGGATCGCCGCCGCGAGGGCGCCGAAGGACGGGTGCCCCTCCTGGACCTTGCCGGACCAGGTCGCCCGCGTGCCGCTGTCGTGGTTGTTCGTCGACGTGTCGATCCCGTTGATCACCGTCAGCTTCGCCGCGTACTTCTCGAAGAACGCCTGGTTCGACATCAGGTACGGCTGGGCCTCGGCCGGGAGGTCGAGGGCGACGGCGTCGACCGGGACCGGCGCGTAGCGGATGTTGCCGACGGAGACCGGCGCGCCGGCGAGGCGGTTGAGCGCCGGGTTCTCCTTGGGGTCGCAGAGGTAGACCGGATCCCAGCCGCCGGAGGCGTGGATCAGGACGAAGAAGGGCCCGCCGTAGGGCTCCAGGGCCGCGCGCACGCGGCGGACGGCGAAGGGCGCGGTGACGGCGAGGCCGGTCAGCGCGGCCGCCTTGAGGAAGGCGCGGCGGTTGCTGAGGAGGCGGGAGTGTGTGCTCTTGCTGCTTTTGCTGCTTCTCATGGCGCGTACTCCTGCGGTCCTTACTCGTAGAGGAAGCGGTAGTCAGAGAGGAGGTAGATCATCACGCCCATCCAGGCGCGCACCGTGTAATTCTCGTCGGTGTTGATCCGCTCGCCGTCGGGGAGCTCGAAGTCCGACGCCGGGTCGGCGCGGCCCTGGCACGACCAGACGAGCCAGTTGTTCTCGGCGCCGTTCGTGACGTCGGCGTAGCCGGCCTTCCACAGGTCGACGAAGAGCGCGTAGGTGCGGGCGATCTCCGGGTCGTCGAGCTCGAGGCGCTCGCCGAGGATCCGCTCGTGGAGGTACTGGATGTTGGCGCGGATGTCGTCCTGCGCCCCGGGGATCGCCTCGCCGCTCGCCGTCTCCGGCATCGTGTCGAGGCCGACGTAGGGGAAGAGCGCGCGGCTCTCGGGCGGCTTGGTGAAGTCCCAGCCCGTGACCCCGCAGGCGACCTCGTTGGCCATCCGCGCCGAGACCCCGGCCATCAGCCCGCTCATGCTCGTCAGCCGCTCGGTGATCGTGTCGGAGTCGATGCCGCCGTAGAGGATCTGATAGTCGGTGAGCAGGTACTCGGAGAAGTCCCAGCGCCGGTACCAGGAGGCGCCCGTGACCGCGGCGATCTTGCGCGAGAGCAGCCCCGGCGTCGACAGGCGGCCGCCGCCGACCGCCGCGAGGCGGATCTGCTCGCCGGCGGAGAGCTCCTCCTTGGCGTTGGCGCCGCGGAAGTAGGGGCTCATCACGACCCCGGCGACGACCGTCTTGAGGTTGTAGTCGTCGGCGACGAAGCGGTCGGCGACGTCGTTCAGGAGCGCGTCCTGGGCCTGCCAGGCCGCGAGCTTGTCCTTGAAGTCAGGGTCGTCGTCGGCCGGGTAGGCGAGCGGCTCGAGGCCGGTGAGGCCGGTGAAGATCGTGTAGACCGTCGACAGCGGGAAGCGCGGGTCCTCGACGATCCGCCCGGCGAGCCACTGCGGCGCGCTGCCGTAGGCGTCGACCGGCATCACCTCGTCGCCGAAGCCCGGCGCGTACATGTCCTGGTGCCACTCCTGGTCGGGGATGAACTCCTCTTGGTCGTACTCGTCGAACTTCTGGAAGGCGCCGGCGATCGGGTCGATGACCTTGTGGCAGACGATGCAGTTGGGGTCGTCGCGCGTCGGGTTGTTGTAGTTGGTCGCCTGCGTCGGGTCGATCGGCCGCTCGGCGATCCGCAGGATGTCGGTGGCGAGGAAGAGCTCGAGGACCTTGCGCGCGCGGTGGCGGTTGCGGTTGGTCGGCGTCGTCGGGAAGCGGTTGAGGACCATCGGCGACGTCAGCACGCCGGCGTGCGGGAAGGGGACGCCGGCGCCCTCGTGGACGACGGTCAGCGTCCCCTCCTTGAGCTCGCGCGGGTCGCTCGGGTCGCTGAAGCCGGGCGAGACGCCGTAGAGCTGGGCCGAGAACGGCGAGAAGACCATGTAGGGCGCCGTCAGGATCTCGGTGAAGGGGCGGTCGTTGCGGACGACGTAGGCGATCAGATCGAGCGGCTCGCGGGCGACCGCGAGGTTGATCGCCTCGCGCAGCTCGTCGCTCTGGCCCTCGTACCAGGCGCCGGCGTTCGGGAAGTCCTCCTCGTTGAGGAGGTTGACGGCGAAGCCGGTGTAGCGGAGGTAGCGGTCGGTGAGGAAGGTGTCGTTGTAGAGGTCGACGAGGCGGTCGTAGAACGCGTCCTCGCCCATCATCTCGAGGAGGATGAGCTCGAGCTCGTCGTCGCCGCCCTCCTTGACTCGGTCGTACTCGCTGGTCGTCGGCAGGCGGCCGACGAGGTGGAG
>JAGQIT010001147.1 GCA_020431135.1 Myxococcales bacterium
AGGCGGATGCGGTACGAGCGCCCCGCCGCGACGACGATCTCGCCGTCGTCGACGCGCGCCGGGCCGTCGCCCGACTGGGCGAGGAAGTGCGCGCCGTCGCGGGTGATCCGCACCTCTTCGGGGCCGCCGGGGGGCAGGCTCAGCACCCCGTTCACCGCCTGGATCGGCCCGCCGCCGGCGAGCGGCATCGCCATCGGGAACCCCGGGGGGCCCGCATCGACGAGCGTCCAGGCCTGCTCGGTCGCGAAGACGACCATGGCGCCTGCCGAGAGCGACGCGACATCGCCTTCGCGCAGCACACGCCCGTCGACCATCGTGCCGTTCTTGCTGCCCGCGTCGCGCAGCTGCCAGTGATCGCCCGTCCACTTGAGCTCGGCCTGGTGGGTCGAGACGTCGCCGTCGGTCAGGCGCAGATCGGACTTCGGGCTGCGCCCCACCGTGGTCGTGGGGAGGAGCACGTGCCTGGTCTGGCCGTCCACGGACTCCAGCACACCCATCCATCACCTCCGCGCGTACTCTACCCGACGCGCGTGCGTCGGATACGTCCCCGTCGTGCGACGCGTGTTGCCACTGCTGTTGCTCGGCTGTCCCGGGCCCGATCCCGACCGCCGCGAGCCCTCGGGGTTCTGCGGATCGGGCGACCTCCCCCAGGCGCCGCCGCCGGTCGACTCGGCGCTCGGGCCGGTGGCACCGGTCGATCTGCAGAGCGTCCACACGCAGGTGCGGGTCACGACGGGCGGCCTCGAGGTGACGAGCACGGCGACGCTGCTCGTGGGCGAACGCGACGCGCGCCCGGTCCTCGAGCTGCGCGGCTACCAGGAGGCCGACGCGTTCGCCGACCTCCTCGACGAGCTCGCCGCGGCCGAGGCCGCCGGGACGCTCGCGGGCCGCCGCCCGCCGCCCGCCAAGGCGACCGCGCCCCGCCCCCTCGCCGCGATCCGCGACGTCGTCGTCGCCCAGCTCGATCGCCTCTACGACGCCGACGAGCACGGCTGGGGCGGCCCGAAGAAGTACCCGCTCGCCGGCGCCGTCGAGCACGCCCTCCTCCGCGCGCGCCTCCGCGGCGACGCCGAGGCGGAGTGGGAGACGCGGGCCCTCGCCACCCTCGACCGCGAGCTCCTCCTCGTCGACCCGGTGTGGGGCGGCGTCTACCAGTACTCGACCGGCGGCGTGTGGACGCGGCCGCACTACGAGAAGATCGCCAAGGTCCAGGCCGGCTCGCTCCAGAGCTTCGCCCTCGCCTACCGCCGCACCGGCGACCCGCGCTGGCGCGCGGCCGTCGACGCCCAGCTCGGCTACCTCCGCGATCACCTCAGCGATCCCGGCGGCGGCTTCTACAGCTCGCAGGACGCCGACCTCCGCGACGGCGAGCGGGTGATCGCCGGCGCCGACTACTACGCCAAGACCGACGCCGAGCGCCGCGCCCTCGGCCTGCCGCGGACCGATCGCCACATCTACGCCGACCTCAACGGCCGCCTGATCGTCGCGCTCTGCGTCGCCGACGCGAGCCTCCGCGACCATCGTGAGGGCGACGGGGCGCCGACCGAGGCCCTCGAGCTCGCGCGCGCGGCCGCGGAGCGCCTCCTCCATGGGCACCTCCGCGACGACGGCTCCTTCGCCCACGACCCCGACGCCGATGACCCGACGATCTACCTCCGCGACCAGGCCACCGTCGGCCGCGGCCTCCTCGCGCTCTTCGAGTCGACCGGCGAGCGCCGCTGGCTCGATCACGCGCGCGCCCTCGCCGACCGCGTTCTCGCCGATCTCCGCGATCCCGAGCGCGGCGGCTTCTTCGCCCGCAGCGCCGACCCGACCGCCGTCGGCGTCTTCGCCGAGCGCCAGCGGCCGCTCGAGGACAACGGCGAGATCGCCCGCTTCCTCCTCGACCTCGCCCGCCTCGCCGCCGCCGCCGATCCTGCGGACGCCGGCGCCGAGGCCTACCCCCGCGCCGCGGAAGAGGCCCTCGCCGCCGTCGCCGAGCCGCAGGCGATCAAGTCGCAGGGGCGCGTGATCACCAGCTACCTCCTCGCCCTCGAGGCTGCCCTCTCGACCAGCGTCGACCTGACGATCGTCGCCGCCGATCCGCGGGTCCGCCAGCGCCTCCACGCCGCGGCCCTCGCGATCGACGACCCGCGGCTCAACGTCACGATCAGCCCGCCCGGCGCCCGCTACCCCGACATCGGCCGCGACGCCGCCTACGTCTGCACAGACAGCGCCTGCTCCTCGCCGATCACCGACGCCGACGCCCTCGCCAGCCGCGTCGCGGACTTCACCGCCGACCTCGACGCGCGCCGCTGAGAGGCTCCCGGAGGCGCTCGCCGCGAACTCGCGCGGGGTCCCCCTCGTCGGCGGTGATCATCTACGCAATTCACGAATGCAGTCGCCGCCGACGAGCGCTCATTGAGACCCGCGGTGAAGTTCCCCCCACCCCCTCGATCGCCCGCCAACCCAATGCGCTCAGCCAAGACTCGCGGCATGGCCAGGCGCTTGGGCCGACGATCACCGCGCGAGGGACCATGAAGAGGCCCTCACCACAGGCCGACTAGCCCACCCACGGCAGCCGCCCGGCGAGATAATCCTTCGCTCGCCAGGTCTCCCCGAGAACGTGGTCACAGACCTGCCCTCGCGGGATCGAGATCGTCCGCCGCTTGTCCCCCCGCGCGCCGCAGCCGAGCTGCTCGCGCCGCCGGCCGTTGACGCGCGCGTGCGTCGACGACCGCCTCTCCGCCTCGAGGCGCGCGCGCAACAAGGCGAACGCGGCCTCGCGGTTGGCGGTCTGGCTGCGCCCGCCGTCGACGCGGATCTGCTGCCCCGACGGCCGGTGCTTGAGCACCACGCAGGTGTCGGTCTTGTTGCGGTGCTGGCCGCCCTTGCCGCTGCCCCGCGTGTACTTGAGCTCGAC
>JAGQIT010001148.1 GCA_020431135.1 Myxococcales bacterium
TGAAGATGTCGAGCAGCTCCTCGTAGGCCGTGTAGTCCGGGAGGAGGTGGCCGAGGTGGACGGCGCCGAGCGAGGTCGCCAGGCGCGTCAGCGACACGCGGCCGCCCGCGGCGATGGCGACGTTCTCGGCGCTGTAGCGGCTCGGCATCCCCCGGCGGTAGCGTTGGTTGTAGAGATCCGCGACCGCCTCGCGCAGCTCCATCAGGCCGACGACGGGCGCGTACTCGTGGGTCGTGTCGTCGAGCGGGATCGACTCGAGGCGGGGGATCGAGCCCGGGAGCGCGCCGGTCTCGGGCGCGCCCTGGCCGAGGTTCGCCCACTCGGGGTGGCCGTAGCGGAAGCCGCGGGCGGCGGCCTCCGTCATCACGTAGATCACGCCGGTGCGGGGGACGGGGCGGAAGATCAGGCCGACGCGCGACATCGAGGCCGGATACCCGCGGCGCCCGGGCCCGTCAAGGCCTCTGCGTCGCGGTCCGCTCCGTCGCCGGCGCCACGTCGGCGCACGCGGGCGCCCCGAGCCTTGCGCTCGTCCCTGAAAAACCGTGAAGATGGCCGCCGATGAGCTCCCTGCGCCGCAGCCTCGCCCTCGCCGCGATCGTCCTCCTCGGCCTGGTCGCGCTCGCCGACGCCGCCTACCTCACGCTCGTCCACGTCGACCTCGAGACCGGCGCCGGCGGCATCGGCCGGATCTGCCACGCCCTGTCGAAGACCGGCTGCGAGGTCACCGGCGGCCGCTTCGGCGACCTCTTCGGCGTCCCGGTCGCGGTGATCGGCGGCGGCGGGGCGCTGGCGATCCTCGTCACGGCGGTCGTCGCCCTCTTCCGCCGGCGCGACGACGAGCACCCGAGCCACGCCCTCCTCGTCGGCCTCGCCGCGGTCGCCCTCCTGACGTCCGTGCTGATGGCGACCCTCTCGCTCATCGAGGCCGCCTACTGCCCCTTCTGCGTCTTCTGGTACCTGCTCAACATCGCCACCTTCGCCGCGGCCATCGCCGCCGCCGACCGCCCGATCGCCGCGAGCCTGCGCGCGTCGGTGCGCGGCCTCAAGCGGCCCGTCGGCGTCCTGGCGATCCTCGCCTTCGCGGCCGGCGTCGGCCTCGGCATGACCGCCTACCTCCGCGTCCTCACGCGGATCTCCGACGTCGTCGCGGTCACCGTCCGCGAGGAGATCGACGCCGCCCTCGCGCGCCCGCGGATCGCCGACCTCGACCTCAAGGACCAGCCGCGCCGCCGCGTCGGCGGCCCCGGCGAGGCGATCGAGATCGTCGAGTTCAGCGACTTCGAGTGCCCCTACTGCCGCCAGCTCTGGGTCCACGCCGAGCGCTACTTCGCCGAGACCGAGCGCCCGCTCGAGGTCGTCTTCGTCAACTACCCGCTCGACGCCGCGTGCAACGCCAACAGCAGCGGCAGCCTCCACCCGCAGGCCTGCCTCGCCGCCTACGCCGGCGAGTGCGCCCACCGGCAGGGCAAGTTCTGGGAGTACGCCGACCGCCTCTTCGAGCGCCAGCCCGACCTCGGCCGCGCCGCCCTCCTCGACAGCGCCAGCGCGCTCGGCCTAGACCTCGCCGCCTTCGAGGCCTGCCTCGACGACCCGGCGACCGCCGACGCCGTGAGGATCGACGTCAACCTCGGGACCAAGGCCCGCGTCCGCGGCACGCCGTCGATGCTGATCGGCGGCTACAAGCTCTCTGGGGTGATCCGCAGGCCCTTCTTCGAGGGGATGCTGAGCAAGATCCAGGGGTCGTAGGCCCGAGGCGACGCGCCCCGAGATCGATCGCCGGTCACGGTGACGCGGCCTCGCGGGCGGCGACGATCCGCTCGACCTCGTCGAGGATCGCCGCGCCGAGCTCGCCGAGCGCGGCCCCGTAGTCGCCGGCGCAGATCGTCGAGAGGCGCAGCGACTCCCCAGAAAAAGCCTCGGCGAGGGCGCGGATCCGCAGCGGCGGCGCGGCCTCGACCGCAGCCGCGGCGCAGCCCAGGCCGACCCCCTCGCCGCCCTCGCCGATCGCGTAGGGGATCGCCGCGCCGCCGCCCGCGAAGGCCTCAGGGACGCCGACGAGGCCGGCGACCATCACCTCGACGCCGAGCCCCTCGCCGAGCTCGCCGGCGAGGAAGTCGACGTACTCGGCGACCGGGACGAGCACCGCGTCATCGGCCGTCGCCGCCGGTCCGCCGTCGCGCCCGCGGTCGACGGCGTGGCACTCGTAGTAGGCGCCGCCCTGCGGATTGGAGCACTCCGCGCCCGCGTTCCAGCACAGCGCGGGCGTCGGCGCAGCGGCCTCGGGGTCGCTCCACAGCGCCCGCTCGCCGGCGGGATCGAAGATCACCGCGTGCTCGGGGCGATAGGAGCAGTCGTGGCCGGCCGTGACGAAGACGACGGTCAGGAGGTCGCCGGGCGTGAGGAAGCCGTAGGCGGGCTCCTCGGGGTCGAGCGCCCTGCGGATCGCGACGCGCATCGCCTCGAGGGGCTGGCCGAAGGGACATCCATCGACGGCCTGCGGAGCGAGGCAGGCGAAGGCGTCCTCCGGGCGCCGGACGTAGTCGGCGTCGTGCGGCGCGTTCGGGTTCGCCGACTTGCCGCCCTGCACCCACGGCCGCGCCGCCGCCGGCCCCCCGGGCGTGACGATCGTCGGCTCGAGGCCCGCCGCCGCGAGGTACTCCGGGCAGGCGTCGAGGCAGGCGTCCGCCGTCAGGTCGCCGCCCGAGCCGACGAAGTCGTCGAGGCGCTCGCGGCAGAGCGCCCCCTCTAGCGCCGCCCGGGCCCCCACAGCCCCGCACCAGGGGTTGCCGAGGTCGGCGCTGACGAAGCCGATCTTGAACGAGGTGAGGCTCGTGAGGTGGCTCGTGAGCGCCAGCCCCGAGCGCCCGAGCGCGCCCTGGACCGCGGCCGCCTCGGCGCTGGTGTCGACGACGAAGAGCACCACCGCGGTCGGCCGCGACCCGCCGCTCGCGGTCGAACCGCCGCACAGCCCGTCGACGCAGCGGAGCCCGCCAGCGCAGCTCGAGTCGTCCGAGCACGGCAGGCCCTCGGTCGCGTCGCCGTGAAAGCAGGCCGCGAGCGCGGCCGCGGCGAGCGTCGCTAGCCCTCCCGCGCGCATCAGAACCTCACCTGCCAGCGGATCCCCGCGCCGCCGCGCGTGAGCGTCGGCAGCAGCCGCGCCTCGGCCTCACGCCGCTCCCTCCGCGCCCGTCGAACGCCGACGATCGTCAGCGGCACGCCGACGCCGGCGAGGGCGACGGCCACGCCCCCGCCTACCC
>JAGQIT010001149.1 GCA_020431135.1 Myxococcales bacterium
CGGCACCGGCCACGAAGACGATCAGGTCGCCCCGCTCGAGCCGCGTGGTGGGCACGCTGACGGCGTTCACCATCCATGCCGAGCCGGCCCGCTGTGCCTCGAAGCCGGTCGGTTGGAAGGCGGCGATCCGGCGGGCGGCGCTGCTGCGCTGCTGGGACCTCGGCGGGCGGCTCGAGTTCGTCGCGGAGGAGGACGACGGCGGGCTGCGACTCGTCGATCCAGAGGGGACGGCGCGCACGGGCAGCGACGCTGGGGTCGCGCTCTGTCGCCTCTTTCCTGGGCTTTGGGTGTTGGCTCCGCTGACGCTGATCCCGGGGGTCCGTCGCGGCGTCGGGGCGCTGGTGTTGGTGATCCTCCGGCAACGCGGCGGGCTGGCGGCTGGGCGCGGGTCGCTGAGGTAGAATCGGAGCCAGTGGCAGCTCCAGGCGCGATACGCCGGTCGCCGCGGGTGATCGTCGCGCTGGTCGTCGGGCTCTCGTGTTCGGGCGGCGAGGAGCTGTCGTCGGCGACGGCGCCCTCGGACACCTCATCGGAAGGTCAGACGACCTCGGCCGGGACCGCAACAACCAACGGGACCACGTCAACGACGGGAGCGTCGACCACAGCGGCGAGCACCTCAACCGGGACGACGCGCGCGACGGAGGGGACTTCGTCCTCGGGCGGCTCGACGACGGCGGGGAGCTGCGCACCCGGGGAGTCCTTCTGCTGCTCGCCGCTAGAGCAGGACTGCCCCCGCGGAGAGAAGTGCATCCCCCAGCTCGGCGACGGCTCGTGGAGTCGGGCCACGTGCGTCCCCGTCGTGCCGAACCCGGCGGATATCGACGAGCCGTGCACCGGGACCGAGGACACAGACACCTGCGGCGCGTGGGCGGTGTGCTGGAACCTCGATCCGGAGACGAGCGAGGGCTACTGCCTGCCGCTGTGCATGGGGAGCTGGGGGCAGTGCGCTGAAGAGCCGGCGAGCTGCTGCCCGGAGGGCCGGGTATGCACGATCTCGGCCGGCGGCGAGCTGACGCTGTGCATGAAGCCGTGTGACCCCCTGGTCCAAGACTGCATCGGGGCGAACGAGGCTTGCTACCCGCTCGTCGGCGAGCCCGGCTTCCAGTGCGGCTCAGTGTACCCGGGGCGAATGGGGCAGGCGGGGGATCCGTGCAACGCGAACGGGTTCTGCCTCCCCGGCCTGTATTGCAGCTACGCGGAGTACCCGGGGTGCGAGCCTGGCGAGACCTGCTGCGTCCCGTTTTGCGACCTCGGCTCCCCAGAGTGCGATGTCGGGACCCAGTGCGCGCCCTGGGCTGGCCTCGATCCCACCGACGGCTATGACGACCTCGGGGTGTGCGTCGCGCCGTAGATCGGGGCGACAGCGCGACGGCCTCGAGGTCCCTCGTGCCTTGTCGGGTGCGGACGAGGGGCCTCGGGATGTCTTTGTGACCAGGAGGAGCGCGACGCGGCAGCGGCGCATGCCGGCCGTCGCGCGCGAGCACGCGCCTCGCTCTCCAGCCGTCTTCGAGGGCGCAGCGTCTCGGCGGAGGGTCTCCTGTCGTGGGCGTCGCGCACAGGCAGAGGACGGCGCGGACCTGTCCTGAGCGCCCGGTGCGCGTCCGCCGGGCCGCGCGAGTCGCCTTGTCGCGTCCGGAGGCCCCTGATACGGTCGTCGCCTACCCCTAGCAACCTCGGTGAGGTCCCTTTGCCTAGCTTGAAAGTCTTCCCTCGTGTCCTCTCGCTCGCGCTCCTCTGCGCCGCCGCCGGCTGCTCGGGCGGGCCCGCGGGCTCCGGCAGCGAGAGCGACGGCGACACGGACGACGGCGGGCCGTCGGTCCGCGACGTCGTCATCCCCCTCGGCGAGACGCTCTTCCTCGGCGGCGACGACTACCTGTCCTTTTGGGGGGTCGGCGATCCGGCGGCGGTCGAGCTCGTCCGCAGCCCCGAGGGCGCGACCGCGGAGATCATCGACGGCCGCCTGACGCCGGACGTCGCCGGCGCCTGGGAGCTGCGCAAGGACGGCGAGAAGATCACCGTCCACGTCGACGCCGACTACCTCAACGAGGACACGTTCCTCAACTACAACTACACGCCGGTCCAGCCGCTCCTCGCCTACGACGCCCAGACCCTGTGGGTGGCGTCGCCGCCGTCGAACGCGATCCAAGAGGTCCTCGTCGCGGCCGACGGCAGCCTCAGCCAGGGCCGCTTGGTCGCGACCGGGAGCTGGCCCGTGGCTCTCGCGCGCTGGGGCGAGCTCCTCCTCGTCGCCCAGGCGGGGCGCGACAGCGTCGCGCTCGTCGACCCGGCGCTGGGGATCGTCGTCGACGCGATCGAGGTCGGCGACGAGCCGGCGACGATCGTCGTCGACGGCGACGTCGCCTACGTCGCCCTCGGCGGCAGGGGCGAGGTCGCCAAGCTCGACCTCAGCAGCCGCGCCGTGGTCGGGCGCGTCGACGTCGGCCGCAAGACCCGCGCCCTGGCCCTCGACGCCGCCCGCGGCCGCCTCTTCGCCGCGTCGCTGATCTCGTCGAACGGCCACCCGCAGGGGCTCCTCCAGGGCGCGCCGATCCCCGCGTCGGAGCAGCGCGACATCGCCGTGATCGACACCGCGACCTTCGAGGTCGAGTCGTGGATCTACGCGGTCGGGACGATGCTCCGTGGCCTCTACGTCGACGGCGACCGCCTCCTCGTCAGCGTCAGCCACTCGCGCAACGACATCGCCGGCGTCGAAGCCGACTCGCGGCCGCACGCCTACGCGCTCGCGGTCGTCGACATCGCCGACGGCTCGGCGAGCCAGTTCGAGGTCGTTCAGGAGGTCGACCTCGACCTCCAGGCGAGCTCGACCGGGCCGGCGCCGAGCCCCTTCTCGATCACCCGGACGAGCGCGCGAAACGGCAGCGACGAGGTGATCGTCAGCCTCTCCGCCGGCCACAAGCTCCTCGTCCTCGACGCCGCGACCTTCGCCGAGAAGGCGCGCCTCGAGACCGGCAACGACCCGCGCGGGATCGCCTTCTTCGGCGCCCAGGTGCTGACCTACGCCTGGCTCGACAACGAGGTCGTGCGCTTCGCCGGCGACGCCGAGCTCCAGCGCCTCGAGGTCGGCCGCGACCCGACGCCGCGGCGGATCAAGGACGGCCAGCGGATCTTCAACGACGCGACC
>JAGQIT010001150.1 GCA_020431135.1 Myxococcales bacterium
GGGATCGGCAAGTCGCGCCTCGCCTACGAGCTGATCAGCGTCCTCGAGGTCGGCGTCGCCCGGCCGCTCGTGCTCTCGGCGCGCGGCGATCCGGTGACCGCGGGCGCGCCCTTCGCCCTCGTCGCTCAGCTGATCAAGAGCGCCGTCGGGGTCGCGGAGGGCGATCCTGTGCGCACGCAACGTCGGCGGATCCGCCGGGCCCTCGCGCCGCACGTCAGCGCCGGCAACCTCGAGCGCCTGACGATCTTCCTCGCGGAGCTCATCGGCGCCCCCTTCGACGCCAGCTACTCCGAGGCCCTCCGGGTCGCTCGCCAGGATCCGGCCCTGATGTCGCAGCAGACCCGGCGGGCGTGGATCGAGGCGCTCGTCGCCCTCAGCCGCGCGCGGCCGCTGGTGCTGTGGATCGACGACCTCCAGTGGGGCGACCTCGCCTCCGTCCGCTACGTCGACGCGCTCCTCGACCCGGTCGAGGAGGCACGCGTCTTCGTTCTCGCCGGCGGCCGCCCGGAGGTCCAGCGCCGCTTCCCCGCGCTGTGGAGCCAGCGGACGGTCGTCAGGGTGCCGCTCGCCGGGCTGAGCGCCGCCGAGTGCCGCGCCTTCGTCACCCAGGCGCTCGCCGGCCGCGAGCTCCCCGAGGGCCTCCTCGACGACGCCGAGGAGCGCACGCAGGGGAGCCCGCTCTTCCTCGAGGAGCTCGTCCGCGCGGTCGACGAGGGCACCTTCGACGAGCTCCCGGCGACGATCACCGCGATCATCCAGGCCCGCCTCCAGGCGCTCGACTACGACGCTCGTCAGGCCCTTCGCGCGGCCAGCGTCTTCGGCCAGGTCTTCTGGCTCGAGGGCGTCGCGGCGCTGCGCGGCGGCGAGGGCGGCGACGTCGGCGAGTGGCTCGACGCCCTGGTCACCCAGGAGCTGGTCGTCCGCCGGCGCAGCTCGCAATTCCCCGGCATGGTCGAGTACACCTTCCGCAACGCGACGACGCGCGAGGCCGTGTACGCGACGCTCTCCGAGGCCGGGCCGGCGCACGCCGCCGCCGGTCGCTGGCTCGCACGGAGCGGCGAGCGCACGCCGCTCGTCCTCGCCGATCACTTCCGCCGCGGCGGCGAGTTCGGCGAGGCGGCGCGCTACTACGCCGACGCCGCGGACCTCGCCTTCGCCCGCCAGGAGTATGAGGCGGTTCTCTCGCTCGTCGCTCAGATCATCGATGACGCGCCGTCCGGGGAGGCGCGCGGGCGCCTGCTCCTGCGCCGGGCCGAGGTCCAGGCGGTTCAGGGGAGGCATCACGAGGCGGGCGACTCGGCGCACGCGGCCCTCGAGGAGCTCCCGGAGACGAGCCCGCGTTGGTGTTCGGCGATCGGCGAAGCCGCGCTCGCGGCGGCGCGCGTCGGGGACATGGCCCGCGTCGTCGAGGTCACCGAGTGGATCGCCCGCTTCGAGCCGACGGCGGAGGGCGGCGGCGAGAACCTGCTCGGCCTGGTCGGCGCCGCGGTCCCGCTCGCGGCGGCCGGCGCCGGGTCTGCCGCCGCCGGGATCTTCGACCGCATCGTCGAGGTGACCGCCAAGGTCGCAGAGACCGATCCGGGCGCGCTCGGGCCGATGCACTCGGCGCGCGCGCTCAAGGCGATCGGCGAGGGCGCGGTCGGCACGGTCTACGCCGAGATGAGCGCGGCGGTCCACGCCTTTGAGGCCGTCGGCAGCGTCCGCAACGCGCTCGAGCTGAGCAGCGGCGCGGGCTTCTTCTGCCTCGAGCTCGGCCTCCTCGAGCGCGGCGAGGCGCTCCTGCGCGAGACGATCCGGCGGACGCAGGAGGCCGGCCTCGAGCACCT
>JAGQIT010001151.1 GCA_020431135.1 Myxococcales bacterium
CGCCGACGCCGACGGGATCGCCGACGCCGCGGACGCCTGCCCCGAGGAGCCCGAGCTGCGCAACGGCGTCGCCGACGACGACGGCTGCCCCGACGCCGGCGCCATGGGGATCCGCCTCGAGAGCGGCGGGGCGCAGCTCGCCTTCGACGGGACGATCTACTTCCGCACGAACTCTGGAAACGTCCTCCCCGAGAGCGAGAAGCTCGTCGCCGCGATCGCCCAGACGATCCGCGACAACCCGCACCTCGGGGTGCTCCGCGTCGAGGTCCACAGCGACAGCCGCGGCTCCGCCGAGTACAACCTCCAGCTCACCAAGGACCGGGCGAAGGCGCTGCGCGAGGCGCTCGTCGAGCTCGGCGTCGATCCGGCGCGCCTCCACGCCGCCGGCATGGGCGAGTCGACGCCGCTCCACTGCGAGGGCGACAGGCCGCCGCACTGCAGCCGGCGCGTCGAATTCTGGATCGAGGCCAGGGCGCCAGGCCGCGCCGCCCTCGAGCCGGGGCAGACGTCGCAGGGCGCCGCCCAGCCGAGTTCGCCGAGTTCGCCGAGCTCGCCGAGCAAGGGCGCGCTGCGGCCGATCGCGCCCCCGCCGAGCGACTAGCCGGTCCGCGCCCACGACGCGCCTGCGCGCGAGGTGGCGACAGAACGCGCGAGTTCTCGGAGCTGACTTCCTGGTGGCGAGCCGACGCACGCGCCGCGCTGCACGTCAGACCGCTCGAATCGACGCGGCGGATCGCGCGAGCGCACGCTCGTGATCCCGCGTGTTCGAGACCGGCTCACCTTGTCTCCGCGGCGGAGGATCGGCGATCGTCTCCGAGACATGTCCACAAGCGCCGCCGCCCTCACGCGCCTCCGCAAGGAGCTCCTCAAGACCCACCACACGGGGCGGATCCACCAGATGCTCGACCTCGGTCGCGAGGCGAAGGCCGGCGACGAGGCGGGCGCCGAGGCCCTCGCCGTGATCGACGCGCTCGCGGTCGGCGACGTGTTTGAGCGCCGCCTGTGCCTCTACGCCCTCCAGACCCTCGGCGACGGCGCCCGGCTCCTCCCCTTCACCGAGGACGAGGCGGCGTCGCTGCGCGCCCTCGCCTTCGCGATCGTCCCGCGGATCTGCGACGACGACCAGGCGCTCCTCGCCCTCAAGGTCGCCTACACGCTGCGCCGCGACCGCGACCTCATCCGCGCGCTCGCCCGCAAGCGCCGGCGCCCGGTCATCGACCGCTACCTCGACTGGCTGTGCGAAGAGCCAGGTCTCCACGACTTCGCCGACCTCGTCCCCTTCGCGACGACCGCCGGGGTGCTGCGCCACTTGGGCCGCGCCCTCGCCCGCCCGAGCGCGATCTTCTGGAAGCGGCTCGCGCGATCGGCCCCCGCGGCGCTCGCCGAGGTGCTCTGCGCCCGCCTGCGCGAGGTCCCGGGCGAGCCCGACGCCCACACCCGCCAGCTCATCAACGCCTACGCCGCGACGATCGCCGAGTACGCGCCGGCGGCCGCGCTGCCGCTCCTCGACCTCCTCTTGCGCCGCGGCATCCACAGCCACCGCGGGTGCCTCCGCCACACGGCCCTCCGCGAGCCGCGGGCCACGCTCGCGCTCGTCGAGGAGCACGACCTCCGCGGCGGCGGCCTGCGCTCGATCTTCGCGCGCAGCGCGACCGACCTC